>DATAIW010000071.1:0-4307 GCA_036262455.1 Candidatus Limnocylindrales bacterium
CACGCGAGCTGGGTTCAGAACGTCGTGAGACAGTTCGGTCTCTATCCGCCGTGGGCGTAGGGAACTTGAGAGGAGTTGCTCCTAGTACGAGAGGACCGGAGTGAACGAACCGCTGGTGTGCCAGTTGTCCCGCCAGGGGCACCGCTGGGTAGCTATGTTCGGTCGGGATAAGCGCTGAAAGCATCTAAGTGCGAAGCTCGCCTCGAGATGAGGTTCCCCACCGGGTCAACCGGGTAAGACCGCAGGGAGACCACCTGTTTGATAGGCCGCATGTGGAAGTTCGGTGACGGATGAAGCTGAGCGGTACTAACGGTCGAGGGCTTGACCTCTACAGCAACTGACCTGGGGTCAGTGGCTGGGACATCGTGGATCGATCCACGTCTTGACATTGATTTCGAAGATCGATTGCAGAACGGCGCCCACGCCGGCCTTCGGGCTCGCGCTGGTCGCAGCCGAACAACATCCAGACGCAACGAATCCTGGTGACACTGGCGGAGAGGCCATACCCGTTCCCATCCCGAACACGGAAGTCAAGCTCTCCAGCGCCGAAGATACTGAGAGGGCAGCCTTTCGGGAAAATAGGTCGTCGCCAGGATTTTTGCGTTTCCGGGACCTGCGTTGCCGACGGCCCTGGTCGACGCACGCCGGTCAGCTCGTTGCCGGTGACGGTCGAGCGGCGATCACGGTCGCCGGCCGGTAGACTGGCGTCGATGACCGTTCCCGTCAGGGCCGAGGACGCGTTGGAGCAGCGGCCGGGGGCGATGCACGACGTGCCTGCCGATCCGGGCCCGCGCCTCCGGCCCCCTCCCTCCGCTCGTGATGCCGTCGCTGGCACGTGCCCTTACCTGACGTCGTCGGGCGGTTCGTGGCGACTCGCCAGCCCGTCCCGGCAGCATCGCTGCGCGGTGGTCGATCCGCCGGCCCCGCAGCCGAACGACAAGCAGCGCCGGCACTGCCTGTCGGTCGATCACGTCGAATGCCCGATGTACCGGGCCGCCCGCGCTGCGCGGACGACGACCCTCGCCGGCGGCGCCGATCCCGAGCTGATCGAAGCTGCCGACCGTCGCCGCCGACCGCTTGCCCGGACCGCGCCGATCCTGCTCGAATCCCCCCGCCTGGTGGACAAGGCCGTCAGGCTCCAGTTCGAGCGAGCGCCCGGCCAGCTTGCGCTGATCGCGCTGATGGTGGTCGCGTTCGCGATCGTGGCCCTCACCCGCCTGTCGGCTGGCGGCGCGCCGGCCGCATCGACGTCGCCGGGACCGTCGACCACCGTCGCGTCTCCGAGTCCGACCTCGAGGCCGACCGTGGTCGCCACGTCGTCGGTCGGCCCGTCCGTCTCGCCCAGCCCGGTCCCGTCCGTTCGCGCGACCTACCGGGTGAAGAAGGGCGACACGCTGGCCGGGATCGCCAAGCATTTCGGAACCACGGCCGCGAAGATCAAGGCATTCAACGGGCTGACGAGCTCGACGCTGAAGATCGGCCAACTCCTGAAGATCCCCTGAACACCGCGGTCGGTGGGTCGCGATACGTCGCGGGAGCTCGACGAGTTGAGCTCCGCCTCGGACCGCGGCGACCGATTCGCGGGCGATCGGGGCGAGTGCCACTCTGGGTGCGCCAACCTTCAATGTTGGCAGCCTCGACAGAACGAGGTGACGAAGCCACCCGGCGTGACCTCGCTGATCCGCGTCCCGCAGCGCGGGCACGCGTGGCCGCCTTTGTCGTGGACCGCGAGCCAGTCGCGTGCCTGTTTCTCGAACGTCGGCGGCACGCGTTCGCGCAGGACCGTGATCGCCGTGGCGAGCGTGCTGCGGGTTGCGGCGTAGAGTTCATCGATCTCCTCGTCGGCGAGCGACGAGCGCTTCCGGAACGGCAGGAGCCCAGCGGCATGGAGGATCTCGTCGCTGTAGGCGTTGCCGATCCCGGCCACGAAGGCCTGGTTCTTCAACAGGTTCTTGAGCTCGCCGGGATGACGACTGATCCTGGCCCGCCAGACGTCGAGGGTCAGGGCGGGATCGTCCGCATCCGGTCCGAGCTCATCGTCGGTCAGGCCCGGGACCGCGCGAACGACGCCCGCGGGAACGAGGTAAACCTTGCCCATCTGGGTCGGATCGCGATAGCGGATCTCGGTGTCCGCGTCGTCGGCCGGAATCCAGGTTGCCCGGGTCGTCCACTTGGCGGCATCCCTCGGCCGCCTCGCGCGCGGTCCGAACGTGAGCATCACGGCGGTCTTCGTCGGCAGAGCGGCGGCCGGCGGCGCCAGCTGGAGGCGCCCGGTCAGCATCGGATTGATGACGACACGATCGCGATCGAGATCGACGATCAGGAGCTTGCCCCGCCGTCTGATGCGGACGAGCCGTTGGCCGACGAGGGCCTCGAGCTCGGCCGGCGTGCCGCGCACGGCGAGTGGCGCAAGGGCTCGGGCGGCCGTCACTTGTCGGCCGGCCAGGGCAGCGTGGAACGCGTCGGCGACGATCGCCAGGTCGGGGAGTTCGGGCACGGCGGATCGATTGTAGCCGCGTAAACCGCTGTGCTAGACTCTCCCGGCCCTAGAAGGCAGACAGCTGAAGACGTGTCCAGCCAGCTCGCCACGAAGGGAGCGGACCGCGGCCCATCTACCACGGACCACCTCTGATCGTTCCGGACCCGGCTTGGGCGCTGCCCAGGCCGTTGCCGTGTCTGGGGACTTGACCGACAGGAGAGACCAGACACTTGACCGACGAACAGCAGGACGGGCCCGCCCAGGCCGTCGCCTCGAGCCCTGACGAGACCCCCGACCGGGCCGCAGCCGCGACAGCCGTTGCCGACGAGCCCGCCACCGCCGATGTCGCCGCGACGACCGCGGCGGATGACGCTCCCCAGACCGGCGACGACGCTCCCGCGGCCGAGGCATCGGCAGCAGAGGTGACTGAGCCGGCTGCCGGCGCACCCGACGATGCCCCTGAAGCCGAATCGGTCGCGACCGATGCCCCGGCGATCGAGGCCGTGACGGATGCCGACAACGGGACGGGCGCGGTCGCGGAGGCCGGCACCGACTCGACGCTCAGCGCTGACGACATGGTCGATGCGCCTGCCGCCGAGGAGGAAGATCCGGCGGACCTCGTGCCCGCCCCCCGCGATCTCGGCCCCGAGCCGACGACGATGGAGGAGTTGCTCGCCGAGCAGGACTCCGACATCAAGAGCTTCAAGCATGGTGATGTCGTCGAAGGAACCGTCGTCCGGATCGACAAGGACGAGATCCTCGTCGACATCGGTGCGAAGTCCGAGGGCGTCGTCAGCAACCGTGAGCTCTACGGTCGCCATGCCGAGTCGCAGCCGCAGCTCGCGATCGGCGACACCGTTCTCGTCTACGTCCTCCAGCCGGAGTCGCAGGAGGGCCACGCCGTCCTGTCACTGCGGCGGGCCGGCCTCGAGCGCAAGTGGCGCTCGATGCAGGAGCAGTTCGAGGCGGGCGTCATCATCGAAGCCCCGGTCATCGACCACAACAAGGGTGGCTTGATCGTCGACTGCGGCATCCGCGGGTTCGTGCCGATCAGCCAGATCGTCGACTTCCCACGCCGGCCGCAGAACGACCAGCCGCGCGACGCCGCCCAGGAGATCGCCGAGAAGCTGATGCCGTTCGTCGGCCGCAAGCTTCGCCTCAAGATCCTCGAGGTCAACCGCAAGGCGAACCGCCTGATCCTGTCCGAGAAGGTCGCCCTCTACGAAGAGCGGCGTGAGAAGCGGGATGAGCTGTTCAGCAGCCTCCAGGTCGGCCAGAAGGTCAGCGGCACCGTCCGCTCGATCGCCCCGTTCGGCGTCTTCATCGATCTCGGCGGCATCGACGGCCTCGTCCACAAGAGCGAGCTGTCGTGGAACAAGGTCAACAACCCCGAATCGGGCTACAAGGTCGGTGACGAGGTCGAGGCCGAGGTCATCGACATCAACCACGAGCGTGGCCGGATCTCCCTGTCGATCCGGCGCCTCCAGCCGGATCCGTGGCACTCCACGGTCGCCGACTTCAACGTGGGCGACGTGATCGACGGAACGGTGACCAAGCTCGTCAACTTCGGCGCCTTCGTCCGTGTTCGCGACGGCCTCGAGGGCCTGATCCACATCAGCGAGCTGTCCCATCAGCGCGTCGCCCATCCCGGCGACGTCGTCCACGAGGGCCAGACTCTCAAGCTCAAGATCATCTCGCTCGACTCCGAGCGGCATCGTCTCGGCCTCAGCCTCAAGCAGGCCGAGGAGCCGCCGGCTCGTCCGGCGGCGACCGAGGCACCGCGGCCACGACGTCCCCGCGAGGAGCGCGGCTACGCGATGTCCGATGC
>DATAIW010000072.1:0-2911 GCA_036262455.1 Candidatus Limnocylindrales bacterium
ATCATGATCGCGGTCCCGGACACGCTTCAGAAGTCGGTCTACGACGCCGAGATCGAGCCGTATCTGCGGCCCGGCCAGCTCCTGATGTTCGCCCACGGCTTCAACATCCGGTTCGGCCGGATCAGCCCGCCCGACACGATCGATGTCGGGATGGTCGCCCCCAAGGGCCCGGGCCATCTCCTCCGCTCGGTCTACGAGGCGGGCGGCGGCGTGCCGGCCCTGTTCGCCGTCGAGAACGACGCCTCGGGCACCGCCCGCGAGCGTGTCCTCGCCTACGCCCGCGGGATCGGCTCGACCCGGGCGGGCGTCCTCGAGACGACCTTCAAGGAGGAGACCGAGACCGACCTGTTCGGCGAGCAGGCACTCCTCTGCGGCGGCGTGTCGGCCCTGATCAAGGCGGCGTTCGAGACGCTCGTCGAGGCCGGCTATCAGCCCGAGCTCGCCTACTTCGAGACGATGCACGAGCTCAAGCTGATCGTCGACCTGATGTACCGCGGCGGCCTGAACTTCATGCGCTTCAGCGTCAGCGACACCGCCGAGTACGGCGATTACGTCTCGGGCCCGCGGATCACCGAGGGCGTCAAGACGGCGATGAAGGACGTCCTCTCGGACATCCAGAGCGGCTCCTTCGCCAGCCGCTGGATCGCCGAGCAGGAGTCGGGCGGGGCCGAGTTCGCGCGGCTTCGCCAGCAGGACAAGGAGCACCAGATCGAGCAGGTCGGGCGCGACCTCCGCGCCCAGATGGCGTTCCTCAACCCGGTGGTCGTCGAGGCCGGCGAGGCCCAGGGTTCGGTGGGTGCAGGCGCCACGGGGTCGCCCGCTCCGGCGGCCGCAGGCACGACCCGATGAGCGGCTCGGCGGTCGCCGCCGGCACCGTCCGGATCTTCGACACGACCCTTCGGGACGGCGAGCAGGCGCCGGGGGCCGGACTGACCGCCGCCGAGAAGCTCGAGGTCGCCCGCCAGCTCGCCCGACTCAAGGTCGACGTCATCGAGGCCGGCTTTCCGGCCGCCTCGCCCGGCGACTTCGAAGCCGTCCACCGGATTGCCCAGGAGACGAAGGGCGGGATCGCCGTCGCCGCCCTCGCCCGTTGCCGCGACGGCGACCCGCAGCGCGCGGTCGAGGCGATCCGGATCGCCGAGCGGCCGCACCTCCACGTCTTCATCGCCACGAGCGACATCCACCTCAAGCACAAGCTCCGGATCTCGCGCGAGGAAGCCCTTGCCGAAGCCGTCCGCTGGGTTCGCTTTGGCCGGGAGGCGCTCGGTGCCGACGCCGAGATCGAGTTCAGCGCCGAGGACGCCTCGCGGACCGACACCGACTTTCTCCTCCAGGTCTACGAGTCGGTCGTGGCCGCCGGCGCCTCGACCGTCAACATCCCCGACACCGTCGGCTACGCGATCCCGAGCGAGTTCGGCGTGCTGGTCGGCCGCGTCGTCGATCTCGTCGGGCGCGACGCGACGGTCAGCGTCCATTGCCACAACGACCTCGGGCTCGCCACGGCCAACACCCTGGCCGCCGTCCAGGCCGGCGCCCGCCAGGTCGAGGTCACGATCAACGGGCTCGGCGAGCGGGCCGGGAACGCCTCGCTCGAGGAGGTCGTCATGGGCCTCCGGACGCGCCCGACCCAGTTCCCGGATCTCGTCAGCGGCGTCCAGACGGAGCAGATCACGGCGGCGTCGCGGCTCGTGAGCTACCTGACCGGGTTCGCCGTCCAGCCGAACAAGGCGATCGTCGGCGGCAACGCCTTCGCTCATGAGTCGGGGATCCACCAGGACGGCGTGATCAAGAACCCGCTGACCTACGAGATCATGACCCCGCAGTCGGTCGGGCTGACCGGCAGCCAGCTGACGATCGGCAAGCTGTCGGGCCGGCGCGGCCTCCAGGGCAAGCTCCGCGAGCTCGGCCACGACGTCGAGGGCGAGGCGCTCGACACGATCTACCGCCAGGCGATCGCCCTCGCCGACATGAAGAAGGAGGTCACCGACGGCGACCTCCTCGCCCTCGTCGAGCAGCGGGCGTCGGAAGTCCCGGCGTCGGTCGAGCTGATCGGCTGGAGCGTCACCTCGTCGCACGGCGGCAACGCCACCGGCAGTGTGACGCTGACGGTGAACGGCGAGGACCGCTCGGCCGAGGCGACCGGCAACGGGCCGGTCGACGCACTCTATTCGGCCGTCGACGAGGCGCTCCACGGGATCCTCGGCTGGCACCCCGTCCTGACCGAGTGGGAGATCAAGGCGGTCTCGGCCGGCGAGGACGCCCAGGGCCAGGTCCTGTGCCGCTGTCGTCGTTCGTCGGACGAGGGCCCGGGCGCCCTCGTGGTCTCCGGCCACGGGCTGTCGACGAACATCATCGAGGCCTCGCTCGACGGCTACCTCGCTGCCGTCAACAAGCTCCACGGGGCCGACATCAACGGCGTCGATGTCGCGTTCATCGGCCGGCGCAGCGCGGAAGACTTGCCGTGACGGAGGCTCATTACCGGATCGCGACGATTCCCGGCGACGGGGTCGGGCCGGACGTGGTCGCCGCGGCGCGGGCCGCCGTCGATGCGGCCGGGTCGGCCTTCGGCTTCGCCGTCGACTGGTCGGAGCATCTCGCGGGCGGGGTGGCGATCGACACCCACGGCGTCGCGATCCGGCCGGCGGACGTCGAGGCCTGCGGCGCCGCCGACGCGATCCTCCTCGGCGCCGTCGGCGGTCCGAAATGGTCCGATCCGTCGGCGCCGGTCCGGCCGGAGCAAGCGCTGTTCGCCCTGCGCGGCGGTCTCGGCCTGTATGCCAATCTCCGCCCGGTGAGCGTCCATCCGGCGCTGATCGCCTCGTCGCCGGTCCGCCCGGAGCTGCTCGCCGGCGTCGACCTCCTGATCGTCCGCGAGCTCACCGGCGGCATCTACTTCGGCGAACGGCGCGAG
>DATAIW010000073.1:0-7539 GCA_036262455.1 Candidatus Limnocylindrales bacterium
TATCGGTCGTGGAAGCGGCACGGATGAACGCCCTCGGCCACCGCGGCCTGGGCAAGTCGGACCGATCGACCGACCTCGGAGCCGACGCCCGCCGACCGTTGACCATCAAGCAGATCAACGAAATCTCGGCGTGGCGCACCAGCCCTCACCGTTAGAGATGTGTCGCTATATCTCGGAGGCTGTTCAGACTAGAACTTGGCGAGGGAGCGAGCGGAAGGGTGTCAGGATGGATAGGCATGGCCCAACCCCAACCGTCGCCCGAGTTCCGTGTCACCCGTCTCATCTATCGCCTGAACAGCGAGACCGTGACCGACGACTTCGGCCGCGCCGAGCCGCTGGATGGAGAACTCGACGGATGGGCCTTCCGGCTGGAAGACGGGATCCTATCGGCGACGCCAAGCGAGGAGTTCCGCAGCAGGGAGTCGGCGAAGGTCCACCTCGATGCACGCTTGTGCGAGTGGTCACAGTCTGCGTTTCTGTCCGGCAGCCGGTTTCAGATCCGCTTCGACTTCGAGCGATCGGATGTCGAGGCGATTGACCCGCCGCCCAACCACGTCTTTGTGTTCCCTGAGGCGGCCCCGGCGACGGTCAGCATGGGCACGCCAACAATCGTGCTCGGCCATCGCGCCTACCCTGCGCCCGATCCTGCGTTCCGACGAACGCCGCTCACCGACCTCCTGACTGAGCGACTTCGCGCGCTCGAGGATGGCCGCGCCGAACTGCCGGCCTGGCCTATCTGGTCCTGAGTGCGCTTGAGCAGGCCTTCGGCGGCCGGAGAGACTGTGCGACGGCGCTTGACATCGATCCCAAAGTCCTCGACAACCTCGGGCGCCTGTCCGCCCAGTTCGACCCGCAGATCGGTCGAAAGGCCCAGGGAGACCCGAAGCCGCTAACCGGGCCCGAACTGGCTTGGCTCAAGGGAGTGGCCATGCGCCTCGTTCGACGTGTTGGTGAGCACAGGGCGGGAGGACCGTTGCCCCAGATCACGATGACTGGACTACCGGGACTCGACCCCGCCTCGGGCTGATCGTCAGTCGACTTGGCGTGCTTGCGCGTCGGGATCGTCGTCGTAGGCCAGTTGCCATCGCATGTCGTCGATCACGACGCCGGTCTCCGGCGCATCCGAGAACACGAGGTCGTGGTAGGTAGGCCCCGACACCAGGTGGAACTTGTAGCCTCCGGTCTCCTTCGGTCCGAGGTACCGATAGCGCGCGGTCTGCCAGAGCGCCTCGATCATCTCGCACGTTCGATAGATGAGTCCTATCTGGCGGTCGGGTCTGACCCAGTGGGTTACTTGCTCCCAGCGCGGCCGCCCGGCCTCATCGTCGCGAACCTCAAGGTACTGAATCGCCGGCCCTTCCACCTTGAGGAGCGACCCGTCATCCATCTGGAACCCGATGTCGGTCGGAGTCAGAGCCAAGCCGTGCTTTCCGGCGTTGTAGAGCGCCGCGCGACTCAAGTGCTGGTGGGCGAAGGCCCGAAGGTAACGCCGCGCCCTTCCGGGCGCGTGCTTGTACGGACCTGGCCATGTGGCCACCTCACTGGTGGATTCGGGTCCCGCGGGGTCTCCCACGTCGCTCCCGATAGGCAAATGGTCTCGCCGTCGGGTCCCTGGCGCAACCGACGGCGGCCCATCCGATGGTCCCCTCCGCCGGCCGGGACGATTGGCGAGCCAGGCCGCTGGCGGTGCTGGAGCCCTGTGCGGCCGCCAGTGAAGACGACGAGAACGAGCCGCGGGCGCGCCCTGCCGGCGACCACTGGCCCGGCATGTAGTCGGGTCTACGGGGATGTCGCGAGCGTGGCCAACGTTTCACGGTGAGCGTCGCGCAACGTGGGCGACCCTTGACTGCGCCTCTGCTCCTGGCGAGTCTCAGCCATGCTTCAGCGACTCGCGGCCGTCCGCTCGGCCGTCGGGGCGGGTCGATGATCGTCGTGAGGACGCTCGGTTGTGGGTCGCGCCGAAGGCCAAGGCCCGTCTTCGAGATAACCGCCCACTTGCGGGCGGTTATCGCCATCTGACGTCCCGTGATTACTGCGGTCTTACGTTCCCACCGTGAGCGATTAGGTGATGACGGCGGTTTTCAAGACCGTCGCAATCGACCGCTCTGCCACCTCTCCCGCGGGCATCTTACGAGGAGTCTGGCACGAGCCGTCGTCGCCGGCCGCCAACGCTGGAATCAGACGGGCATGGCGACCTCGTGCTCGCGCAGCTCCCGGGCGAGGTCGTCGAGGTCCGCCGCGAGCCGCGCTTCCGACCAGCCGAGCCGCTCGCGGAGAACGGCCGCGACAGCAGCGCCCGCCTCCCGGGCCACGGTCTGATCGAAACCGAGCACCAACCGGCGCAGGACGATGTCGGCGGCCGTCGCCGACCATTCGTTCCGGACCGCCTGGGCGATCTCGGCCCGGATCGCGGGGTAGCCGGGCAGGATCGGCTCAGCCCACCAGGGATCCTCGGCAGCAACCGCGGCGACCTCACCGCGATAGGGTCCGTACAGCGAGTCGAGGCGCTCGTCCGACGTGGCCGGCAGGACCCCCGATGCCTCGTCAGCCGAGCCGCGACGGCGGCGATCCGGGAGCGGCTCGCCGCGGAAACCGACCGCGCCGAGGGCGGTGGGGTCGCGCCGTCCGACCACTCGGTCCACGACGTCGGCAGCGATCGATCGCCACGCCGTGAGCTTCCCCCCGGCGACGGTGGTCAGGCCCCCTGCGCCATCCTGCCCGTGATCGAGGACGACATGCTTCCGGCTGACCGCTCCGGCCGACCCGTCCTTCCGCATCAACGATCGGACACCGACCTCGGCCCAGGTCGGGCGTAGCCGGGCCACGTCGGGAAACAGGAACCGTGCGCCGTCGTCGACGTACGCCAGGTCCGCGGCCGACACCCGGGCCTGCTCCGGCCCGCCCTCCACATCGGTGTCGGTCGTCCCGACCATCGTTCCGCCTTGCCACGGGATCGAGAAGCACAGCCGTCCGTCGATGGGATGCTCGAAGGCGACCGCGTGCCGCGTCCGGAGCGGATAGCGGAGGTGGATGCCCTGGGTCAGCCGCAGCAGCGGCGGGCGTCGGACGCCGCCGGTGGCCAGGACCTGGTCAGCCCACGGTCCCGACGCGTTGACCACAAGCGGCGCCCGGACCTCGGCCGTGGCCGACGACCCGGGCAACCCGGCGGGCCCGGAATCGGGCACTCCGACCGCTGCGAGTCCGCCGTCGGCGGCGAGCGTCACGCCGTCGACGCGACCATCGACGAGGCGCAGGTCGACGGCTCGACAGTGGGTGACGACGGTCGCCCCGAACTGTTCGGCGGCCCGCAGGATCTCGACGACGAGCCGTTCGGGCAACTCGACCTGGCCATCCCAGTAGAGCACGGCGGATCGCAACCCCGTCGGCGACAGCGCGGGCTCGAGGCGAGCGGCGCGGGCCGCCGAGAGCGCCCGGTGACGTGGCAGCGACTGGCGTGGCGAGAGGAGATCGTAGAGGGTCAGCCCGAGCCGGAGCTCCGTCCGTCGCCACCATGGCTCCCGGTAGAACGGAAGCAGGAACCCGAGCGGAGTGACGAGGTGTGGCGCCGCACGCAGGAGCCAGGCCCGTTCGCGGAGGCCCTCATGGACGAGCGGGAAGTCGAAATGCTCGAGATACCGCAATCCGCCGTGAACGAGCCGGGTCGAGCGGTTGGTCGTGCCCCAGCCGACGTCGCGCCGGTCGACGACCAGCGTCCGCAGTCCCCGCCGGGCCAACTCGCGGGCGGTCCCGGCGCCGAGGATGCCGGCGCCGATGACGACCGCGTCGAAGGTCGCCCCGTCGAGTGAAGCGACCCGCTCGGTGGGGTTGAGGCCGGGCACGAGACCACCGGCCGCGGGATGCCGACGTCCAAAGGCGTCGAGCAGCGCGGTCACGACGGTCTTTCCGCGGTCGCCCGGGCGGCGGTCTCGAGGGCCCATTCGACCTGGGCCCGGATCGTCGTCTCGGCCGGTAGCGCCTGCTCGAACGCCGCTCCGCCGATCGTGAAGCCCCAGGCTCCGAGATCGGTCAACGCGCGGATCTGGGCCTCGGAGACGATCGATCCGGCGACGACAACCGGGCCGCGCGAGGCGCGGACGACGGCGTCGATGATCGGCTCGACCGGCCCGGTGTGACGGTAGGCGAGCAGGTCCAGCCCGTGGACGCCGTCGTGGTTGCTCAGGTCCGCAGCGGATGCCGCGATCTCGTCGATCGTCCCGTCGAGGACCGATGGGTGGCCGATGATCCGCCCCGGGAACGGGAAGTAGCGAAGCCCGGAGCCGGCAAGGAGCTCGATCGCCTCGTCGACGTGGGTGCCGCCCATGACGACGTCGACGCCGATGTCGCGGGCGACCCGGATCGAGCGCAGCTCGTCGTCCGCCGAGACGCTGACGACCTCGAGGTACACGATCCGGCCATCCTCGTGCATCCGCCGGGCCAGCTCGGCGAGCGCCTCCGGCGACGCCCCGACGTCCTTGAAGCCGACATGCCGGAGCTCCGTATCGCGGAGCACGTCGTAGACGTCGAGCGCGTTCGCGACGGTCTCGTCGTTGTGGGTGAGCATGAAGATGAACTCGGCCATCGGAGGGCTCCTCAGGGGTCCGGGACGGGTGGTCTGGGTGCGAGCGGCAGCCCGGCGGGCTGCGCGGCGGCTCGAGCAAGGTCGATCGGCACGACGTCGGCAACGCCTGCCAGCACGTAGCGTGGTCGAACGGGACCGGCGGCAACATCGGCGAGGGTGGTGGCTCCGCTCAGCACGAGGGCGGCGGCCATGCCCGCCTCGATCGCCATCCGCATGTCCGTCGCCAGGCGGTCGCCCACGAGCAGGGTGTGGTCGGCCACGAGGGCAAGCCGGTCGAGGAGCGTCGCGGCCATGTGGGCGCTCGGCTTGCCCACGATCGCCTCGGCTCGGGCGCCCGTGCATGCCTCGATCGCGGCCAGCATCGCGGCACAGTCGGGCAGGCCGCCACCGGGCACGGGGCACCACGCGTCGGGATTGGTGGCGACGATCCGCGCACCAGCGCGGACGGCGTCGAAGGCGATCTGGAGCTTCGAGTAGGCGAAGGTCCGATCGAACGAGACCACGACCACATCGATCCGGGCAGGGTCGTCAGTGAGCTCCCAGCCCGCCTCCTCCAGGAGGTCCCAGAGCAACGGCTCGGCGACGGGATACAGCCTGGCGCCGGACGCGTGGAGCCCGAGGTAGCGCAGGAGTGCATCCGTCGAGGACACGACGTCCGCGGATATCGCAGGGATCCCCAGCCGGCTGAGCTTGGCGGCGTAGTCGGCTGGGCGCTCGAGCGGCTTATTCGTCAGGAAGACCGTGCGGCTGCCGGCCGCACGCAGGGCGAGGACGGCGTCCCTGGCACCCGGCAGGAGGGCATCGCCGAGGTACAGGGTCCCGTCGAGGTCGAACACGTAGCCCGCGTAGCGGCGCTCGACGCGGGCGAGCGGGCCGTCCCCTTCCCCGTCGCCGATCACAGCCCGGCCCCGAGGGCGGCGGCGCGGTCGAGCAGCCGGTCGATGTCGGGCGGCGTCCAGGTGCTGCATGACGCGCGGAGGTCGGGCAGGACGAAGCGGTCGCGCATCCGATGGCAGTTCAGGAGCGCCCAGCGGGCGAGGGCCGGCGCGACCGGCGGGCTGAGCTCGGCGAACCGGGCGGGAGCGCCAGCCCGGCGGACCGCGCCGGCGAGGACGGCCGGGTCGACGACCAGCCTGCGGAGCGCGGCCCGATGGCGAGGCCAGTCGGCGAGGAACCGCTCGAACGCCGGCCGGGCGTCCGACCAGCGCGTGAGCTTGTGCTCGACATCGCGCCAGCACTCGTTGGCGACCGCGCCGCTGGGGTCGAGCGCGGCGAAGGCGGCCCGGACCTCCGCCTCGACGATCGCGGCCGCCGGGTACGCGGCGTCGACGTCGACGGTGGCGGGCTCGAACGTGTCGAGCGTTTCGGTCCAGGCAAGTGCGACCACGATCGCTGCAACGCCGACCTGGGCCCCGTGGAATGCGAGGGAGCGGCCGGCCTGCTCGGCGTCCATGTCGAGGAGGTGACTCACGATGTGCTCCGTGCCGGAGATCGGAGCTGTCTTGCCGGCGACGCCGAGGGCGATCCCGGACAGGGTCATCAGGCGGGCGAGGAGGGCGAGAGCGCCCGGGTCGTTGGTCTGGACGGCGTCCGCGGCGGCGAGAAGCGCCTCGCCCTCGCGCCGGAACAGGGCGACCGGCTCGGGGTGCCAGTCTGCGTCCATCCCGAGCGCACCGGCCAGGTACCAATCGGCGGGTGCGGTGAACATCGAGGCCAGCTCGCCGAACCCCGCCCGGTTCATGTCCTGTGGCGCGTCGGCGATGACCGCGAGGTCGATCACGAGGGCATCCGGCCAGCGCGACGGCATGGTCCGCTTGACACCGCTGCGGACGAGGACGGCCATGTCGTCGGAGAAGGCGTTGACCGAGACGGCCGTCTGGATCGCGACGAGCGGCACGTCACCGGCCCGATGGGTCGCATCCTTCGCGATGTCGGTGATCGTGCCGGACCCGACGCTGACGACGCAGCCGGCGCCCTCGATCGCGGAATCGGCCTCGGCCAGGGCAGCGTCGTCGGCGTGGAGCTCCGCCCGGCCACGGCCGATGACGGCGAGGCGGACCTCGCCGACCGCCTCGAGGAGCTCGACGACGAGGCTCTTGAGGTCGTCCGGCCCGCGCTGCATCGGGGTCGAATCGACGAGAACGACGACCGGGCCGGGGCGCGCCAGCGCGCGGACGATCACGGGCACCTCGGCCAGTGCATCCTCGCCGATCCGGATCGTTCGCATCCCGATCGGATGGAGGCGGCCCGCCGGGTCCGCGTCGCCGATCATCGTCCCGAGCGCCACGAGGTCTGTCGGGTCGGGCATCGGCCGCTCGGCGGCCGCGGTCGGGGACACGTCCCGCTCGGCGGCGTCGGCGCCGATCGAGGCCGGCCGCTCGTCAGGCGAACGATCAGGCATGGACGGGCTCCCGGTCGAACAGCGGCTCGATCGCGTCGTACAGGGCGCGGTATGTCCGATAGGCGTCCTCGTAGGCCGGGAACACGCCCGGATCCGGCTCGTACACCCGGTCCTCGAGGCCGACGAGCGCGGTCGCGGCCTCGTCGAGCGAGGCGAACGTTCCAGCGACGACCGCGCCGATCATCGTCGCCCCGAGGGCGGTCGCCTCTGGATGGACGACCCGGCGCACGGGCTTGCCGGTCACGTCGGCCTTCATCTGGAGGAGCAGATCGCTGCGCGATCCTCCACCGACGACCCGGATCTCGCCCTCCCCGAGGCCGAGCTCGGCAAAGCGATCGACGATGTCGCGGAGGCCGAACGTGCAGCCCTCGAACACGGCGCGGGCGAGATGGCCCAGCCCATGGGCCATCGAGAGGCCGTGGAAGACGGCCCGGGCCCGCCCGTTCCAGCGGGGCGTCATCGCACCCGACAGGGCCGGCACGAAGATGACGCCGTCGGAGCCGGCCGGGACGAGGGCGGCCGCGGCGCAGAGCTCGTCGAACGACGACCGACCGATCGT
>DATAIW010000074.1:0-21098 GCA_036262455.1 Candidatus Limnocylindrales bacterium
CAGCCGGACCCGGCCGTATCGGCCCCAGACCAATGGCAAGGCCGAGCGCTGGATCCGGACGGTCCTGTCCGAATGCCTCTACGTCGAGGTCTTCCACTCGCCTGGCGAGCGTCGACTTGCCCTCGAGCGGTTCATCGACTATTACAACGGCCAACGTCCGCATCTCGGCATCGGCGGGCTGACCCCACGTCAGCGGCTCAGCGAGCTGATGGCGGCAGCTTGAGTGTCACCAACCTCGCGAGGGACTACACCTAGGACGCGGCGGCGACCTCGGCGGCGAGCTCGTCGACCGAGGCGACCGGCGATGGCGCCAGCGGGGCGGGCTCGCTGGCGGCGATCGACGAGTTCGACAGGGCCTGGGCGAGGGTCGGCTGGGCGGCAGATGATGTGCCGGTTCCGCCGAGACGGACCGAGATCGCCGCTGCGGCCTCGCGGGCCTGGGCGGCCAGCTCCGGGATCCGCCGCGGGGTGAGCCGGAAGGCCGGGCCCCAGATGTCGACCGCGGCGATCACGTTGCCGCGCGCGTCGTGGACCGGCGCGGCAACCGCGTTCAGGCCCATCTCGAACTCGCCGAGGGCGGTCGCGTAGCCGCGCCGCCGGATCCGGGCGAGCTCCTCGAGGAGCGGCTCGAGCTCGGTGATCGTCCGCTCGGTGTAGCTGACGAGACCGCGCCGGACGATCCGGAGGACCTCCCGCTCGGCCACGGCCGACAGCAGGACCTTGCCGGAGGCGACGCAATGAAGGGGCGTCGAACGACCGGTCCAGTCGCCGACGGCGATCAGGTTGGGGCCGTCGGCCTGGGCGACCGTCAGCAGCGTGTCGCCGTCGAGGATCCCCAGGCCGGTGGTCTCGTGGGTGAGCCGGGCAAGTCGCTCGAGCTCCGGCATCGCGATCCCGCGCAGGTCGAGCGTCCGTTCGGCACGCTCGGCGAGGCGGATGATGACGAGCCCGAGCCGGTACTTGCCGCTCTCCTCGTCCTGCTCGACGAGGCCGCGCTTCTGGAGCGTCGCGAGCAGCCGCGAGGCCGTGGACTTGTGGAGGCCGAGCCGGCGGGCGAGCTCGGTCACTCCGGCCTCACCCTGGGAATCGCCCAACGCGAGGAGAAGGGCCGCCGCCCGGTCCACCGAGCGAACCGCGTTACCGTCGAGGACCATCGATCTGTTGTCCCTCGTTGTTGTGCCGGCCGGGCCGGTCAGGATGCCTTGGTGACGGGTGACCGGTTCAGCCGGCCGACGCGTGGCCGGTTTCGTCTCCGACGTGGACGACGTGGCCGCGAGCGCGTGAATCGAGGGCCGCCCGGAAGGATTCCTCGAAGATCGTGACGACCTGGTCGACGATGTCGCCCTGGGCGTGGGCCTCGCAGACGAACCACGGCTCTCGACTGTCCGGTTCGGGCATGGCTCCCCGGGCGAGCATGCCGAGCGCGACGGCGTCGTACAGCTCGTGGTCCGACTTGGCCCAGTCGCGGTATTCGGTCGGCACCTGTTCGGTGAACATGATCCCGAACATCGACGGATGGCCGGTGAAGACATACGGGATGCCGCTCGGGTTGAGGACCTCGCGCAGGCCGTCCTGCATCCGTCGGCCGGTGGCATGGACGGTCTCGAGCGCGTTCGTGTCGCGCAGGATCTCGAGCGTCTTGACGGCCGCGGCGGCCGCGATCCGGTTGCCGGCGTACGTTCCGCCGTGACTGACCTTGTCCGGAAGCTGGCTCATGATGTCGCGCCGCCCGCCGAATGCCGCGGCCGGGTAGCCGTTGCCCATCGCCTTGGCGTACGTCCCGATGTCGGGCGTGATCCCGAAGAACTCGGCCGCGCCGCCCTTGGCGAGGCGGAAACCCGTCTTGACCTCGTCGAAGATCAGGAGGATCCCGAACTCCTCGGTCATCGCCCGCATCGCCGCATGGAAGCCCGCCTGCGGCAGGATGCCCTGGGCGTTGCCCATGACCGGCTCGACGATGACCGCGGCGATGTCGTCGGCCTGCTCCTCGAACAGCCGGCGCAGCTGGGCGAGGTTGTTGTAGCGGGCCGGCACGATCGTGTCGGCGACCGCGTCGGGAATGCCCCGGCCCCAGGCGAGGCGGACGGGCTTGTCGGCGTCGCCGAGGTCGGACATGTTGTCCGGCGCGACGCTGATCAGGGCGTAGTCATGGACCCCGTGGTACTGGCCCTCGAACTTGACGATCTTGTTGCGGCCCGTGAAGGCTCGGGCGAGCCGCATCGCGTGCATCGTCGCCTCGGTCCCCGACACCGTCATGCGGGCCATGTCGACCCATGGGTTGAGCTCCTTGACGAGCTCCATCGCCCGGACCTCGTCCTCGCTCGTGAGCGAGAAGCTGACGCCCTTGCGCATCTGCTGGTTGACGTAGTCGTCGACCCGGTCGTCGCCATGGCCGAGGATCACCGGGCCGTAGCCCATCCGCAGGTCGATGTACTCGTTCTGGTCCTGGTCCCAGATCCGCCCGCCCTTGCCACGATCGATGTAGACCGTGTCGTCGCCCCATGCCCGGAAGTTCGAGTTGGTGCCACCGGGCAGCGTCTTCAGCGCCCGCTGGTACATCGCGAGCTGGCGCTCGCGCCGGAGGGCGGGGGTCTGGCTGGTGGTCCTGGACTCAGTGGCCATGAGGTCACTCCGTGGGGCTGGTTGACCCGTCAAGCGCGACGGGTGTTCCGGGGAGCGGAACGGGGGGCTCCATGGTGGCATAGGGCACGCTCGATCGTCAACGCGGATATCGCACGACTGCACCGATTCACGTGCGAATCACGCACACTTCGCCGTGATTCACCCCTCAGACCGCAGCAATCGGCCGCGCCGGTGAGGCCGCTGATGACGGCGCCGCCTGCCGATGGCTGGAGACTTCAGTGCGTTCGAACGCCTGACGGCACCACCGCCGACGCGCAACGCGCAGCAGAGACTCGTCCACTCCCACAGCCTGTCGGGAGACGACAAAGATGCGCGACCTCGACCACGGGTGGGCGATCCCGTGTGCCCGGTGATCGCGGCTCGACTCTGCCTCGCCTCGGCACGCGATACCGCGTTCAGGACGATGCGAGGCTCAGCCAGATTCCGGCCCTACGACAACGTGTGCATCCAGATCGACGAACCACTAACCGTTACGCGCTCGGAATGCACCCCGATCGTGATCGTGACCGAGTAGCCGGTGCTGGTCAGGACCAGTTGGCTCGCCTTGGCGGTCGGCCTGCCGCTCGATGGGACGATCAACGTCAGGTAGCGGACGTGGCGTCCGGTCTGCACGGCCTCCGCGACGGGCGCTGCGACCTTGGTGCCGTAGGAATACGAGATCCAGCCCTGGACCGGAGAGGTGCGGCCCTTCACGAGATCGAGCTTCGGCGCTCCGGCAAGCTGCCGGACAATCAGGTTCCCCTTGGCCTTCTGGGTCCAGACCGACGATGCTCCGACCGCGGGTCGCGAATCCTGGGAGAGGTGCCAGAGCTGTCGATATGTGTGGACCGACGACGAGTCATTGCGGTCTTCGACCAGGAGGTAGTCCAGGCCCCGTGAGTAGGTGACGTGCCGCGTCTGGTTCACCCCTGCGTAGCCGGCCGTTCCGAGGCGCACGTCCACGTAATGGGCGGTCGCGGTGTAGCCGAGTAGCCGCGTCGTGGCCGCTGTGTTCCATGTCGCGCCGTCGATCGTGACCACGTTGTTCGCCGACCGGCTCTTGAAGAACGTGCGGTAGGAGCTCGAGGTGTACGAGTAGAGACCGGGGTCCACGAGGAGCCGGGATCCGAATGATGCGAGCGTCAGGTTCTCCCCGTCAGGGTGACCGTGGAAGACGGGTCCGGCCCCCCAGTTCACCGAGAAGAACGTCTCGTCGGCCGCCGGGCGATGCTCGCCCCAGCCCGTCCGCGCAAACAGATACCCGGCCCTGAATCGGACGATCGTCCTGGTCGGCTTCGGACCGGACGCGCCGCTCGTCGCCGCGAACTCAGCGGTCGTTCCGGTAATCGACGCCTTCTGGATCCCACTGGTGTCGCCGATCATCTCGAGGTAGCCGTTCGGGATCGTCGCCTGGGCCAGGAACTCGGGCATCAGGGCGAGCCGCGCGAAGCCATCGCCGGGGGTCAATCCGACCGCGAGCATCCGGTTCTCGGCGAGCCGATAGCGCTTGTAGTTGTAGAGCTCGTATCCGACGGATTGCTCGTTCGTGACGCCCTCGCTGTCGATGCTCTCGGTGATCAGCGTATTCATCCGGTTGCCTGCGAGGGTTAGCCAGTCGGCCCGGCCCAGGACCCGGGCCACCTCGAGGAGGCCGATGTTCTGGTTCAGGGCGTGATTGCCGTGCATCCGGTAGAAGCCCGGATCAGCCAGCGTCTCGCCGTGCAGAATCAGGCTGTCATGGAGCCAGGTGGTCATCGGCGTGAGGTCGGCGGTGCAAGCGAGCACGACCGCCCGAAGCGCGGTCGAGTGATCGTTCCAGGCCCAGATCGATGGTGACGAGTGGCGCGGATTGTCCTTGATCCAGTCCTGGAGCAGCGCCAGTCCGCGGTCCTGGTATGCCAGGTCGGCCGTGATCCGGGACGCCGCAATCAAGTCGAGAACGTAGCGGGCGGAGTGCAGTTGGAACGCCCAGTTGGCGTCCGCGGGCGGGTTCTCGGTCCATTTCAGGTCGGCGGGCAGCGTGAAGAGCGGCCACGTTCCCAGTCGATACCCGTTTGCCATGAGCTCGTTTGCGGTCGCGACCGGGTCTGACGAGTTGCGGCAGTCCTGGCTGAGCGGGACATCGGAGGTGGTGACTAATGCACGCGCGTGCGGCCCAGTCCGACAGCGGCACGCCGTCGAGGATTGGTGCGACGGTTGGCGAGGGTTTCGGGGATGGCCCCGTGTCAGAGCCTCCGTCGGCGGCCGAGCCGGTGATCCCGAAGCTGAGAAGGGCCAGACTTGCGGCGAAGAGGGTTGCCCGCCATCGAGCGCGGGTTGCCATCCGTCGGCGCGGCCGCGTGCCCCCCAAAGCCATCGTTGACCTCTACCTTCGAATATCGCGTGTTGGCTGGAAAGCCCCACAACCTCCGGAGCCAGGCCAGCTGACGCGCAAGCGTGGTTGACACGTGATCCAAGTGTAATGGCCCGGATCATGCCGCGACCAGGACACCAGATGTCCCACTCCAATCCTGGACCCGTTCGGCGGCGTCCCATCGGACCGACGGGCCCCGGACGACCGACGCGGGCAACCTGACGGCGGCGCGTCGCCCGAGCTCGCGCTGCGACCAGCCGACGGTTTTCCTTGCCTCGCGAATCACGCGCCCGGCGTGGGAGGCGACGATCGTTCCGGTCCTCGCGTCGTCCGTTCACCCACCAAAGCCCTGTAGCAGTCGCAACTTGCGCCGGGCTCATCGGGCGAGGTGCGCGACGGAGGCCGTCGCGAGCAGCCGCCGCGCTACGATCCGGCCATGGCCCACGACATATCCTCGCAGGATCCCGCCACGGCGATCAGCTACTGGCTCGCCATCTCGCCTGCGGGCCTGATCCGGCCGCCCCTGGATGGCTCAGCGACCGCCGACGTCGCGATCGTCGGTGCCGGGTTCACCGGGTTGTGGACCGCGCTCGCGCTGACCGACACGGACCCGTCGCTCCAGGTGGTGGTTCTCGAGCAGGAGACCGTTGGATTCGGGGCGAGCGGGCGGAACGGGGGGTTCTGCCAGGCGTCGCTCACCCACGGCCTCGCCAACGGGATCCGCCATTTCCCCGACGAGCTGGCGCTGCTCGAGCGCCAAGGAATCGCCAACCTCGCAGCACTGGTCGCCTTCACCCGCGAGCACGGCATCGACTGCGACCTCGAGGAGACGGGTGGGCTCGCGGTCGCCGACCAGCCCCACCAGGTCGAGGAGTTCCGGGCCTGGGTCGACGAAGCGGCCGAATACGGCGAAGAGCTCGTGTTCCTCGACCGCGAGGCGATCCAGGCGGAGGTCCATTCGCCGCTCTGGCAGGCGGGCCTGTACCAGCCGCCCGGCCGCGATGTGGTCCTCGATCCGGCCAAGCTGGTCCGCGGCCTCGCCCGCGTGTGCGAGGAGCGCGGGATCGCGATCCTCGAGCACACCCGGGTCCGCGCGGTCGAGCGGCGGGCCGGCGGCGTCCGGATCGCGACGGAGGGAGGCGCGACCGTCGAGGCCGATCACGTGGTCGTCGCCACGTCGGCCTACTCCGGCTGGTTGCGCCGTCTCGAGACTCATTTCGTTCCCGTCTACGACTACGTCCTCGTGTCAGATCCGATGACGCCCGAGCAGCGCGCCTCGATCGGCTGGCAGCGGCGGCAGGGCATGTCCGACGCGAACAACCAGTTCCACTACTTCCGCCTCACGGCCGACGACCGGATCCTGTGGGGCGGCTACGACGCGGTCTACTACCGCAACAACGGCGTCGGGCCGCAGTTCGACCGACGACCGGCGACCTTCGAGAAGCTGGAGGGGCAGTTCCGGCGCGCATTTCCGCAGCTGACCGACCTCCGTTTCCCCTACCGCTGGGGCGGGGCGATCGACACGACCTCGCGGTTCACGGTCACCTTCGGCCAGGCTCTCGGCGGACGGCTGACCTACGCGATCGGCTACACCGGGCTCGGCGTCGGGGCGAGCCGCTGGGCGGCGGGCGTCGTCCGCGACTTCATCCTCCGTCCGGACTCCGACCTGCTCCGGCTGCGGTTCGTCCGGAGCAGGCCGTTCCCGTTCCCGCCCGAGCCACTCCGCTGGCTCGCGGTCGAGGCCGTCCGCCGCGAACTCGACCGGGCCGATCGGAACGAGGGCCGCCGGGGGATCCTGCTCCGAACCCTCGACGCCCTCGGGATCGGTTTCGACAGCTAGGGTCCGCGGCCGGTCGCGCTGCCCGGTTCGGGCGTGGGGCGCCCGAACGGGCGGACGAACCGGGCCCGGGCGGCGCTGGTTCGCTGGTTCGGGGGCAGGGCGCCCGAACGGGCGGAATAGGAGCGCCCTCGGCCGGTCAGACGGGCGTCGTGACCCAGTTCGGAAGCTCGCGGGTCAGCGTCGCCAGGGGCAGCGAGCCGTGGGCGAGGACCTGGTCGTGGAAGCCGCGAAGATCGAACCCCGAGCCGTCGCGGGCCGTCAGCTCGCGGCGGAGCTTCTCGATCGCGCGGCAGCCGATCATGTACGTCAGCGCCTGGCCCGGCCAGCAGATGTAGCGGTCGGTCTCGATCGTCGCGTCGGTCTCTGACAGGCCCGTGTCGAGCAGGAAGTCGATCGACTGCTGGCGCGTCCAGCGAAGGGCATGCAGACCGGTGTCGACCACCAGGCGGGCCGCTCGCCAGGCGACCGCGTCGAGCATGCCGAAGCGCTCGGCGTCGTTGCGGAACAGGCCCATCTCGTTGGCAAGCTTCTCGCTGTAGAGGCCCCAGCCCTCGACATAGGCGCCGCCGACGATCCTGGCCCCGAGCCTGCGGAAGGTCGAGAGGTCCTCGTTCTCCTGCTCGAGGGCGATCTGGAAGTGATGGCCGGGGACGGCCTCGTGGTAGGTCGTCGTCGCGAGCTTCGTGTACTTCCGGCTCGCCAGGTCGTAGCCGTTGGCGTAGTAGGTGCCGCCGCGCGAGCCGTCGGTGGCCGGCGGGAAGTAGTAGGCGAAGGGCGCGTCCTTCTCCTTGAACTCCTCGACCGCCTTGACCTCGCAGCCGGCCTTCGGCAACGTCCCGAAGAAGCGCGGGGCGACGAGCATCGCTCGGTCGATATCCTCTCGGGCACGGGCGAGAAGCTCTTCCTTGGACGACGGGGTATTCGCCGGGTCGTCGGCCAGCCGCTGGCGGTATTCCCGCGGGCTGGCCGCGCCGGCCGCGAACGCGATCTCGCGCCGGCCGATGTCGACGATCCGGAGCTCCTCCATCCCGATCTCGTGGACTTCGCGCGGATCGAGGTCGAGGGTCGTCCAGGACCGGATCTGCGTCCGGTACAGCGATTCACCGTTCGTGGCTGACCACAGGCCCGGCTCCTCGCGGGTGGCCTTGAAGTAGTCACCCTTGAGGACGTCGAGGAATGCCCGGTCGGCCGGGTAGATGATGTCCGCGGTGATCTGCCGGACCCGCTCGCGGTCGGCCTCCGAACCGACCTGGGCGAGCGCGGGGACGATCGCCTCCGAGATCGGGATCGCCATCAGGCGCTCGAGCTGGGCGATCGTCCGCTCGGCGACGATGCGCGGCGCGGTCAGGCCGGTATCGAGGCCCTCGCGGAGGATGTCCGTGTTCGCGGCCATGTAGTCGCGGTAGGCCTCGAGGCGAGCGAGGAACTTCTCGAGCCGCTCGGGCGTGTCGGCCGGCTGGAACTGGCAGACCTGTGGCAGGAGCGTCTGGGGGCCGCCGATCTGGTCGACGACGCCGAGGCGGTGGACGCCCTGATCGTCCTGCTCGACCGCCTGGTCGGCGATGACGATCAACATGTCGCGGGTGATCCGATCCTCGACCGGGAGCCCGTCTGGCGAGATGGCCTCGGCCGCGGCCTTGGTCCGCTCCATCAGCCGGCGCGTCTTCGCCCGGCCGGCCGGGCTGGGATCCTCGAGACGATCGTTGAACCGCTCGTCGCCATAGACGGTCGCGGTCGTCGGATTGAGCTCGAGGAGGCTCTCCCAGAAGCTGTCGGCAAGCTGATCGACGGGCGAGGGCTGAGGATCGAATTGGGGCACGTTGTCTCCAGGTTGGGCGGGGGACGGATGCGTCTCGACCCCGAGGACAGTGGTGAGCAGAGCGTAGCGCGCGGGGCCGGATCGGGCCCGGGCGGCATCGGGCCCGGCGGCAACGGGCCGGGCGAGCGCGGTCCGCCGGCGTTCGCGTCCGCGGGCCTACTGCCCGAACAGGCCCAGTTGCTCGCCGCTCCGCTCGATGATCGGGTCGAGGCCGAGATACGGCTCCAAGGCGTCGAGCGACGGCTCGTCACGGCCAAGGAACGCGCGGAGATGGTTCCACTTGAGGACGTGCCAGTTGTCGCGGTCGAAGGCCTCCCGCAGGAGCGGCGAGCGCTCGAGCTTGTGGCGGACGAGCTCGGTCCGCTCCGGGGCGATGACGAGGAACCGGACCGTTCCCTCCTCCTGCGGGATCCGGGCGTGGCGGCGGAGAATCGGCTCACCGAGCATCGCCGTCCACTCGACCTCGAACAGGAAGGCGAGCTTGCCCCGGACGTACCACGCGCAGTCGATCTCGGCGATCTCGTCGGCGGCCCGGCTGATGTGCGAAAGGGGAGCCCGGAGCTCGGCATCGTGGAGCCGATCGGCGAGCCGTCCGGCGCCGAGCCGGCGCGCCTGCTCGCGCCGCCCGATCCAGACATTCAGCCCGAGCCGGTGCCCGCCGTCGGCGAGGAGCCCGATCAGCTCGGCGTGCTCCTGGGCGCGCCGCAGGAGGTCGTCGCCGGTCAGGGTCCGCTCGAAGGTGCTGGCCCGGCTGCGATAGCTCTGGAGGCAGGCCCGCACGAGCGCCTCGTCGGGCAGGTCGTGGCCGGTGAACAGGCCGGCGATCCGTTGGAGGAAGGAGGATTCCGACAGCGGCCCCGCGGTCGAGAGGAGGCTGAAGACCGCCCACTCGACCCGGTCGGCGAGCGGCGCCGCAGCCGTCTCGCGGTCATGCGGATCTGCCAGCCACCAGCGGCCGGGGGCGACCTCCGCCAGGCGGTGGCGACCGGTGCCGGACATCCCTTCGCCGATCAGGGCGAGCAGTGCCTCGACCTGGTCGGGCGGCGCATCGGCGAGCCGGGTCGCGCGCCGGGCCGCAATCGACGGTCGATCCGGCGGCGGGTCGGCCGCACCTGCCGGCGCCGCAGGTCGCGAGCTCGGTCGGGCGCCCTCGGTGACCCGCGCGGCGGCACTCGGCGGCGGGATCCCGGGCATGGGTGAGGGGGTCGAGCCGGATCGGTTGTGCTTGTGACCGGCGACCGGATCGCCGAGTCCCGTCGGGCCCGGGTCGGCGGTGCCCGCTGGCCGGTCGGTCTCGATCTCGGTCTCGGTCTCGGTCTCGGTCTCGGTCTCGGTCTCGGGGCCGACGATCGGCGCCGTCCGGTCGCGATCCGCGACGAGGCGTCGGAGTTGGCCCGCCCGATCCAGGCCGACGAGGACCTCGCCGAGCAGGCGGTCGGCCGATGCCGGCTCGCCACGCGCCTTCAGGCTCTCGACCGCGACCTCGACGACGGTGTTGCGGACGTCGGCGGCCGAGAACGACCGACGGTCGAAGCGTTCCGGAGCGCCGAACAGGCCCGCGCCGGGGACGATGTCGGGATCGCCGGAGCCGCCACGCAGGGGATCCAGCGCGACGTTCGCCCGAGTCCGTGGACCGGGTGGCGGGACCGCGCCCGGCGGCAGGAGCTCGACGCTGCCGAAGGCCTCGTCGTCGCCGTCGCCGAGTCTGGCCGCGAGCAACCGGAACCCGGCGCTGACGCCGCCCATCGCCGCGGCGACGAGCGCCTCCGGACCGCCGTCCACGAGCTCGATGACCTGGCCGTCCCGCGCGATCGACGGCTCCACCGAGGCGAGCAGACGAGCGAGCGACGCCGCCTGCCAACCCCACGGCGCCCGGATCGGAGGACCGGACAGGGCCGCGAGCGGGAGTCCGCCGGCCGCCTCCGCGCCGACCGTCCATGCCGTTGCCCAGTAGGTCAGCGAGAGCCGCTCCTGGTTGGGCCGAACCGGTGGCTGGCCGAGGACCAGCCGGATTCGACGACGAAGGCCGACGCCCTCGGGCCCGCCGTCCCACCCGCGCCCGAGTGACGCCTCCTCCCCGATCGCCCGTGTCGTCGATGGCCCGCTGATCCCGACGACGGCGGTAGCGGTGCCCTCGTCGAGCGCGCGGAGATCGTTGCCGAGACGTGCTTGAACGGCGCCCCCGGGCCCGCTCTCGAGCCGCTGGATGAAGCCGCGAACCGTCCGGATGCCGTCCTCGAACGCGAGCCACGGGTGACGCTCGCGCCATTGCCCGGCCGAAGGGGGACGGACCCGACCGGCCTGGATCCGGAGCGTCCCGATCCTGCCCGGATAGCCGTTGAGGCGGCTCGCCGGCAGAAGGGCGTGGAGGAAGCCGAGGCGAAGGGCCGCCTCGACCGGCGCGGCTCGGAGGTCGCCCTCGATCCGCTCGAGGATCGCCTCGAGCCCGACGAGCTGACGCGGCGTGTGGAGGTCGAGCAGGCCGTCGACGAGCTCGGTACCGCCGTCGACGATCGGGAACCGCTCGGCGAGCCGTGCGCGGGCCGCCACGTAGTCGTCCGGGATCGTCCGGGCCCGTTCGAGGTCCGCTGCGTCGAGCTCGGCGCTGCGCTGCTCCCCACCCCGTTGGCCGCGGCACACCGGGCAGGCGTAGAACTTGCGGGCGGCCGGATGGTCGCGGTCGATCGGCGCTCGTCGCGGGACCTCCGCGGGCTCGTCGGACCGCGTCGCATACGGCTCGGCCGGGTCGGTCACGTCGTCCGGGCCGGCGGGCCCGGGCCACACCACCTCGTCGAGCGGCAGCGTCCTGCCGCATGTCGCACAGCGAGTCGTGAATGGCTCGCCGACCGCCACCTTCAGGCTGGTCTGGCCGCGCGACGATGCGCCCATGGCCTGGAACGCGGCATCAAGGTGGCGCAGGTCCGGCGGGCGCAGGACGAGCTCGGCGAGGAGTCGCGTCAGCGGCGTGGATTCGAGGCTGACGGCCCGGCGCTGGCGATCGACGGCTGCGCGGCCGACCCAGCCGCCCCGACCGGCAAGATCGAGGACGACATCGCCGGGCTTGGTGTGAGCCTCGATCCGGGCGGCCACGAGACCCGGCGGAGGCGGCGGCGCGAGCCGATCGAAGAAGGGCAGCGAGAAGCCGGGCTCCGCTCGAACCAGGGACGCGCGACCGGCCATGCCTACAGCCTAGCCCGGCACGTCCACGCCGTCGCGGTCGGGCGGGCGCCATGGTCCCGAC
This sequence comes from Candidatus Limnocylindrales bacterium, assembly GCA_036262455.1. Taxonomy (GTDB): domain Bacteria; phylum Chloroflexota; class Limnocylindria; order Limnocylindrales; family CSP1-4; genus CF-46. The sequence goes on from DATAIW010000074.1 coordinate 11,876, forward strand.
TCAGCCACCGAGTCAAGACGATGGGCGGCGCGCTCGGCCGATCCCGAATCGGCACGCGGCCACGCTCGCGGTTCGTCGAATTGACTCAACTGCTGAGTCAGCGCGATGCCGCCCTCGCGTTGGCGTCGACGCTGGGGTGACGCGACTGCGTTCGTCGCGCTGGGGTGAGGCTGGCAAGGCGCCGTGACTGCGTTCGTCGCGGATGGGTGAGGCTGGCAAGGCGCCGTGACTGCGTTCGTCGCGGATGAGTCCGTCAGCGCAAGGCGCGCCCGAGCACCGGAGCGAGCGGCCTCCGCGCCCGGAGGTCCGAGGCGGAGCTCCGCGACGCCATCGGCCCGACGGAATGGCTTGGGCGAGGGAGCGCAGGGCGCAACGACGCGATGGCGTGCTCAGCCGCGACAGCCGGTGATGCTAGCTCTCATCTGCCTCGTCGAGCTCTTCCTCGAAGGCTTCGTCGGTCGTGGCCTCGGGCGGCAGGACCCGATCGAGATCCTCGATCTCGTCGTCCTCGTCGTCGTCCTCGAGATCGTCCTCGAGGTCCATCTCCTCGCGGATCAGGGTGCCCTTCGTGTATGGCCGCAGGTCGGTCGACTTGGCCGCGGTCGGGAAACTGACCTTGCCATAGTTGCGCGGGTCCTGGTAGATCTCGCGGATGATGATCCGGACGTCCTTGTCGCCGAGCGACGTGACGCCGGCCGAGTACTTGTTGCCCTCGGCCATGAGCTTCAGGAGGCGGGCCGCGACCCGCGGCTCGACGACCCCGATCCGCATCCCGTTGCTGAAGGCGATCAACCGACCGCGCTCCGGGGTCAGCTCCACCGCATCGCCCGGATTGACCTGGGCGAGCTTGCGCGGATGGGGCAGGTCGGTCAGGAATGCGAAGCCGGTCTTGCCGGTCTCCTCGACGAAGATCGAGACCGCGGCCTTGCTGCCGTCCTGGGCCGGAACCGTCTTCTCGCCGGCGTCGACGAGCAGGATCCGCAGCCGGTCGATGTTCCGTTCGGCGATCCGGTTCGTCGGATCGAGGGCCAGCGCGGTCTGGTAGTGCTCGCGGGCATGACCGAGCTCGCCGAGCTCCCAATGCGCCTTCGCCAGGCGGTTCTCCGATTCCGCATCGGGCCCGAGCTCGAGCAGACGGCGGTTCGTCTCGGCCGCCTCTGACCACTGGGCCGCCGTCGCCTGGGCGATCGCCTGGTCCGCCAGCTGGCGCTTCTGCCGCGTCTGGTTGACGGCGCTCGGTGCCTGGGTCTCGACGTCGGGAAAGGTCACGGGAATGATCTCCGTTTCGATGCAGTGCGAACCCGATGGGTCGGCCGCGGCGAGGGGCCGGAACGCGATCGGGCGGGCAAGGACTTGTAGCATCGCGGGACTCGCACGTCAAACCCGGCCCCGGGTCACGAGGGCCTCGCGGCCGAGATGCCGGTCGTGTCGGCCGGTTCCGCAACAGGCCGGGCTCGGCCGACGTCTCGTCGCCGTCGAGCAGCGAAGATGGTGATGATGGGATCGATGCGGGGACGGCGGGCGCGCCGGATCGGACTGGGGGCGGTGATCGCGATCGCCGCGGCAGCCGTCTACGTCGCGACGTGGACCCCGACGGACCACCGGACCTTCCGGCCGGGGCCGGGGACCAGTGGCCCGCCATCGGACACCCCGCCCGGGGTCGGACCGATCGTCTACTACGAGGTCCTCGATGCCGAGGGGTCACGCCTGATGGAGCGGCGCCTGGACGGTCGCTCGCTGGCTCGCCAGGTCGCCGAACGAACCGACGTCGACTACGGCCGGACGTGGACCGTCGACCCGACCGGCAGCATGGCGATCGCGACGATCCCCGGTCCCGACGACCAGGGACTCGAGGCGATCTCGATCGCGACCGGCGCCTCGCTCTGGTCGGCCCGGACGCCGACCGCTCCAGCCGATGGGGCCGTCTGGTCGGCGGACGGGCAACACCTCGCGCTCACCTCGATCGGCACTGACAGCGGCCCTCGGGAGACCCTCGTGCTCGACGCGCGGACCGGTCGATTCCTGCGGCTCACGATCCCCGACGATGCCATCGTCCAGGGCTTCGAGCTCGACGGCACGCTCATCCTTCGCCAGCACATCCCTTCGCCACAGGGGGTGACTGTCGGATGGCGGTTCCTGGGGGTCGACCCGGCCACGGCCACGATCCAGCCCCTGACCAGCCTGCCCGACGTCGGGCCGGCGAGCGACTGGTCCGAGGACGTCGACCCGGCCGCCGGCCTGGCCGTCGACTCGACGCTCGGTCCGAACGACACGGGCACCGCGATCCGGCTGTGGACGCTCCGCGGCGGCTCCTCGCGAACCCTCGCGACCGTTTCCTCGGCCGACAAGATCGTGATCGATCCGGGCGGAACCGGCGTCGCGATCAGCGCCGCCCAGACGATCCGGTTCGTGGCGTTCGATGGGCGCGCGGCGGACATCTTCACCGGTCCCGACCCGATCGCGGACTTCAGCTGGTCGGTGGCCGGCGACTACCTGGCCGTCGCGACCGATCGTCGCGGACCGAACCTCACGATCGTCGAGCGGGCGACGGGACGCTCCGTCGAGCTGCCCCACGGGGACGCGGTCGCCCAGCTCCTCCTCGTCCGGATGGTCGGCGGGGTGCCGCTGCCGCCGGCGCCCCTGCCCGCCGTGGAGCCGACACCGTCGCCGACCGCCGGACCGTCCGGTGCCGATGTCGCGGGGTTCGGCGGCATCCTGTCGGGGTGGGTCGATCGGAGTGGTGACACCCAGGTCGCCCACGTCGAGCGGCTCGTCCCGACCCAGGTCGGTGGGCTCCGCATCGCGGCGGCCATGCCGCCCCTCGATCTCGGACCGGCCGCGGTTCCCGACGACGGCGGCCCGACGCTGCAGCTCCTCCCCCGGCCCGGCTCGAACGACGTCCTCGTCTGGATCGGGACGTCCGATCGATCGTCGGGCTGGCTCTGGGACGCGGTGGATGGACTGCGGGCCCTCCCGCTGCCGACCGACTGGCCGGACAACGCCTTCGATGTCGCGTGGCGGCCCGATGGCCTCGCGATCGCCGCGACAGCCGGGCGATCGACGGTCGAGGGCGGGTTCGAAGACGTCTTCGTCGTCGCCGCCTTGACCGGTCGGAGGACGACGGTCGTGCCGATCGTCGGCGACTACGACCGGCTCGAGGGCTGGTGGTCGCCGACCGAGTTGCGGGTCGGGCACGGCATCTGCACCGAGGGCTGCTCGGGCCGCTATGCCTACGATGCGCGGCTCCAGATCCGGACCCATCGCGTCGTCCAGATGACCCCCGCCGACCGGGCCCACGGACCGATTGACGAGGCCCTCGTCGGTGGCGGCTCGATCGTGCTGTCCATGATCAACGGGGACCGATCCGACGACATCGTCATCGACTGGCCGACCGAGCTCGGTTCACGCGACACGCTCGACCCGCTCGGCCTCGCTGGCGACGGACGATCGCTTCTCGTGGCCCGGACGACGGCGACCGGCACCGATCTCGATCGCATCGCCGATCCGATCGGCCGTGCGGTCGGCGGCCACGTCGCCGACGCACAACCGACCCTGCTCCTTCACCTGGATGGCCGGACCCTGCGGATCGACGTGTCACCTGACGTTCAATGGGCGACGGTCGTCGATCGGGTCGACAACGTCCGCCTCGTCCGCCTGTCCGACGGTCGGAGCTGGCCGGTCGATCGCGAGCGGGTCCTCGTCTGGCCGGACGGACCCTGAGGCTCGAGCCGACGCGGCATCGAGGCCGGCCCCATTGGATCGAACGCGCCGTGAGGCGGGCGAATGATCAGCCGACGAGGCGCAGGTTCCAGAACGCGACGGCGGCACCGAGGCCGACGAGGGCGACCGTCTCCCAGATCCAGCGCGGGTCGCGCCGCCGTGCCGGCGCGGTCGCATGGAGCGAATCCCAGAGGTAGAAGAGCAGCATCAGGAGCGCCGGCCCGACGAGCCGCGGGATGCCCATCGCCCGGATCGCCGCCGCACCGATGGCGATCGCCACGCCGTACGTCAGGGCCGCCCACAGCGCCTCGCGGACGCCCGTCGCGCGGAGGGCAGCCGCGCGATATCCGAGCAGGCCCGCGATGCCGGCGTCGGCGAGGGCCAGCAGCACGAGGTCGCCGAGCGGCAGCGGCGCGATGGGCGCTCCGGCGGGCTCGAGGCCGGCGATCCCGCCGGGAACGATCGCTGCCACGCCGACGAAGGCAACAAGAGCCACGACCAGCATCGTGACCAGAGCTCGGGCGCGGTCGTCCATGGTCGGGCCCTGCGCGGCGGCGGCGATCCGGGCCTCGACGACGAGCGCCCGGTCGATCAGCAGGCCCGTCAGCAGGAGGGCCGGGACGATCGCGAGGCCGAACGGGACGAGACGGATCGCCCCAAGGCACCCGATCGCCGCGACGGCCGGCAGGAAGAGCGTCTCGACCGGCACGCCGCGATCCACGTCCGGTCCCTCGATGTCGCCGAGGACCTGGAGGGTCCCGAGGATCGCCGCGGCGAGGAGGAGGATCGCGGCCGCCCAGACGAGCGGCCCGCTCAGGACCACGGCCATCCCGACGACCGTCGTTGCCGCGATCACCAGGTCGCGACCGCCGCCGTGCACCCCACGTTCGGGTGGTCGTCGATTCGGCACCGGGACGTGGCGCGTCAGTCGAGCCGGACCACGGGCCGGGAGCCGGGTCGGGTTCGTCGACGAGCTCGTCATCGGCCGGATGGTACGCGTTTCGCTCACGGGTCCGGGCCGTCGAGCGCGGACCGACCGATCGCGACCGGTCAACCGCCGATTCGATCCGCCTTCGCCCCGACCCACGCGAGCAGGTCGTCCCGGGACCGCGTGTTCAGCACGTCGGCCGCGGTGACCCAGCCACGCCGAGCCTGAGCCACCCCCCAGCGCGTGTCGTCGAGCTCGCGGGTGTGGTGGGCGTCGGAGTCGATCGTCAGGATGCAGCCCGCGGCGACCGCCCGACGGGCCCGCTCGGCGGACAGGTCGAGCCGATGGGGCGAACCGTTGACCTCGAGCGCTGTCCCGGTCCGAGCCGCCGCCGCGTAGATCGCCTCCCAATCCAGGTCGAGGTCGTCGCGGGTCTGGATCATCCGCCCCGCGGGGTGAGCGATGATGTCGACGTGGGGGCTGCCGACGGCGTTGAGCGTCCGCTGCGTCAGCTCCGCCCGCGACTGGCGACGGGCGACGTGGACCGACGCGACGACGACGTCGAACCGGGCCAGCAGATCGTCGTCGTAGTCGAGCTGGCCGTCGGCCCGGACCTCCAGCTCACAACCGTGGAGGAGGCGAAACCCCTCCTTCGGCGTCTCGGGCGGCGCCGTCCCGGCGGCCTCCTCGGCAGCGAACCGGGCGTTGAGCGCGGCGATGATCGCCCGCTCCTCCTCGACGCGCTCCGGCGTCAGCCCGTTGGCGATCGCGAGCGAGCGGCTGTGGTCGGTCAGGACCTGGTACGCGTAGCCTCGACGGCGGGCAGCCTCGGCCATGACCTCGATCGGCTGGCTGCCGTCGCTCCACTCGCTGTGGGTGTGGCAGTCACCGCAAAGGTCGGCTTTCGTGATCAACACCGGCAGGGTCCCGGCGAGTGCCGCCTCGATCTCGCCCTCGTCCTCGCGCAGCTCGGGCTCGATGAACGGCAGGTCGAGGAACGCGTAGGCCTCCTGTTCGGTTGCGAAGGCCCGGAGCTCGGCGGCGTCGCCGGATAGCGGCTCGCCATCGTCGCCGATCCGCTGGAAGCCGTACTCGGACAGGCTCCAGCCGCGATCGCGGGCCCGCGCCCGGAGCCGGACGTTGTGCTCCTTGGACCCGGTGAAGTGAAGGCGGTAGGCGCCGGCGCTCCCTGGCGGCATCACCATCAGGTCGACCTGCGGCCCGCGCAGCAGGCGGATCGCCGACTTGTGGCCACCCCGTGCGACGACATGGTCGACCGTCCCGAGGCTCGTGAACCGGTCCATGAGCCCCGCCGGATCGGTCGTCTCGGCGAGCAGGTCGAGATCGCCGATCGTCTCCTTGCGGCGACGATACGATCCCGCGGACTCGAATGACGTGACGCCCGGCACGGCGCCGAGGATGTCGACCAGCGCGGCGACGTGCTCTTCGGCTTCATGGAGGTACATCCGCCGGGGCGGCTGCGCCTCGAGGCGCCGGATCCCCTCGAGGATCAGCTGTTCCGTCCGCTCCGACAGGCCGCGCAACGTGCGGATCCGACCGCTCTCGGCGGCCTCCCGGAGCTGGGCCATCGTCGCGATGTCGAGCTCCTCGTGGAGCTGGCGGACGGTCTTCGGGCCGAGCCCCGGGATCTGGAGCAGCTCGACGAGGCTGGCCGGGACCTCGGCACGGAGCCGGTCGAGGAACGCCATTCGGCCGGTCGCGACGAGCTCACGGATCTTGTCGCTGATCGCTCGGCCGACGCCGGGGACCTTGGGCTCCGTCCCCGAGCGGTAGGCTGCCACGAGGTCGACCGGGCTGCGCCCGATCGCGTCCGCGGCGCGGTGATAAGCGATCGTCTTGAACGGGATCTCGCCCTGGACCTCGAGGATGTCGCCGATCTCGTGGAAGACGCGGGCCAGATCGCCGTTTGTCAGGTCGGCGGCCTCATCGGCGAGGACATCGGCCGGCGACTCATCCAGGTCGTGGCGGGCAGGCGTCACCGGCGCGGAATCGACTGTCGACGTCCGAGGCGATCGGTCGCGTGGCATCGCGGGCGATGGTAGCGCGGAGTCGATGTCGGGACGGCCTGAGGGCGCGGGGAACTCGGAGCGCGAGGCGGAGCAACCTCAGGCGGCTCCGTTACGCGGCGACGACCCGGTCACGGCCTCGGCGCTTCGCGTCGTACAGCGCGCGATCGGCCTGCTCGATCGTCGCGGTGATCGGTTCGTCGGGATCCTCGGCGACGGCGGCCCCGACCGAGACCCTCACCGCGCGCACCCCGAACCGGGCGAGATCGAGCCCGGCCACGGCCGCGCGGACGCGCTCGCCGACCTCGACGGCCACCTCGATCGTCGGGTTGCGCAGCAGGACCGCGAATTCCTCGCCGCCGTAGCGGGCGGGCACGTCGTCCTCGCGAACCGCGCCGACGATCGCCGCGGCCACCGCCCGCAGGACCTCGTCGCCGACCGGGTGGCCGTACGTGTCGTTGAGGACCTTGAACTTGTCGATGTCGATCATCAGGACCCCGACGCTGTCTTCGGCCCGGCGGCGGCGGGACAGGAGGGCGCAGAACTCGTCGAAATAGCGCCGATTCGGGAGGCCGGTCAGGCCGTCGGTCGAGGCCCGCGCCTCCGCCTGGCGGTGCGAGTAGACGCGTGACAGAGCGGCGGAGGCCTCGATCGCGGCGCCGACCAGCAGCCGATGGGCGGCGGCCGGCCAGGCGCCCGCGGTCCGCCGCGAGATGAGCAGCGCCCCGATCATCCCGCCATCGGTCGTGAGCGGAGTGACGAGCGTGTGGCGCAGGCCGAAGACGGCCCGGGCGCGCGTGGCGATCCGGTTGGCGACCAGCCGATCGGGATCGAGGTCGCGCAGCCGGCTGGATCGAGTCCCGGCGATCGTCGCCGCGAAATCGGCGGCCGGCGCGTTCGCCGGCATCCGCCGACCACTTCGTCGTGGGGCGCCGGCCGTGACCGTGACCGCGTCGCCGCCGAGGCGTGGTCGGGCTCCGGAGAGCGCGAGGCCAACATCGCCTTCGATGTCGATCGGGATGGCGACCGGCTCGCGACCCCAGCGGCCAACATCGAGGTCCGGCGGGTCCTCGAGATCGGCGATCGGGAAGAGCGTCGACGATGTCGATCCGCCGGTCCGGGCGTTGACCAGGGTCGCCTCGAGGACGCGGGCGTCCGGGCGGCGCCGGACGATGACGATGTGGTCGGCACCGGTCCCGATCCCGAGCTCCTCGACGATCGCCTCGACGATCGCATCGGGCGAGATCGAGCGGGACAGACCCTGGAGGATCCTGGCGAAGCTCTCGGCCTCGGCACGGCGGCCCGCCTCGAGATCCTGGACGGCGATCCGGTGACGGACCGCGGCGAACCCGACGACGACGATCAGCAGGGCGATGGCCCAGTTGCTGAGCCGCGGGTCGACCCACAGCCGGAAGACCGCGATCAGGCCGAGGAGGAAGAACGCTCCGGCGAAGGCGAGCCAGGACCGGCGGATCCGTGGATCCTCCGTCCCTCGGGATGGATGGCGTTCGGTCGGTGGGGTCACGTTCGGTGATGAGCATGACGGTCCGGTGCGCTTCGCCGCAAGTCGAACGGGCAGTACTTCCGGCGGGCCGGCCCCGGTACCTTCGGCGACCGGCTCGCCGAGGAGATGGGTCGGGACGCTCCGAACCGCGTGATCAGGCCGTCTGCGACTCCCCTGACCGACGCGTCGAGCGCTTCATCCGGTACAGGCCCGCATCAGCCACGGCGATGAGCTCGGCCGCGGTCCGGCCGTCGGCGGGAAACGTCGCGGCGCCGATCGAGAAGCCGATCGGGACCGTCAGCCGTCCGTCGCGGGAGAAGGCCGAGGTCGCGAATGCCTCGCCGAGGCGGGCCGCCGTCGCCGCGGCCTCACCCTGGTCGGAATCCGGCAGAAGGATCGCGAACTCGTCGCCGCCGTACCGCGCCGGCACGTCCGAGCCGCGGAGGGTCCTCCGGATGAGATCGGCGGTCCAGCGCAGGACGTCGTCGCCGAGGAGGTGTCCGAAGGTGTCGTTGACGAGCTTGAAGTCGTCAAGGTCGAGCATCAGGAGGCTCAACGGGCGATGGTTGCGACGGGCCCGGACCGCCTCCTGGCCGAACCGCTCGTGGAGATAGCGGTGGTTGAAGAACCCGGTCAGGGGGTCGCGGTCCGCGAGCGCGCGCGCCTCCTCGTACAGGCGGGCGTTCTCGAGGGCGATCGAGGCCTCGTTGGCGATCGTCCGCGACAGGCTCAAACGGTCGTCGTCGAGCTCGATCGGGTGGGCCGAGATCAGCTCGACAAGGCCGATCGACTCGCCGGACGCGACGAGCGGAAGCATGACGAGCGCCCGGTTGTCGGCCTCGACGAGGAGGGCAACCTCCGTCGGGTCGGCGGCCGGGTCGGCGACGTCGATCATGACGGTCGCCTGGTCCTCGAGCACGTGCTTGGTCGACGGGTAGTCCGAGATGTCGAAGAACGGCGTGAGCTCCGCGACCGGCACGGGCGGGTAGTAGCCGATGCTGGCGACTCGGTCGTGGGGCCGGTCCCACCACGAGATCGCGCATT
>DATAIW010000075.1:0-21730 GCA_036262455.1 Candidatus Limnocylindrales bacterium
TGTTCGACGGGAGTGAGCTCGTCGAGGTCGTCACGTCGGCGCCCGACGCCGGCGCGTGGCGGGTGGAGCCCGACGGCGCCGGAGGCGCGACCGAGACCGCGTTGCCGACCCGGTTCCTCGGCGGGTGATCGCCGCGCAACCCGATCCGACGCCCATCATCGCTCGAACACGATCGCCGGAAGGCCGGGTTCCGCTTGATCGGCCCGCGCGAGTTCGAGTACCCGAAGGACCACCCGATGACCTGCAACGACTGGGTCGTCGATCCGCCGGGATGGGTCAGCCGATCACCGGCCCCGGGCTGATCGCCGCCCAGGCCGACGTTGCCGGATCCCACGTCGCGATCGGTCGGACGGCGTCGGCGCCCTCGACAACGAGTCGACGGGCCGCCGCGGTGGCGACGGTTTCGGGCCAGCCCGGCGGGACGAGACCGGGCGCGACATCGGCCAGGGGCGCGAGGACGAACAGGCGCTGTGCGGTGTCGCGGTGGGGGACGACGAGCAGCCGATCCGCCTTGCCGGGGTCCAGGGACAGGCCCTCCGGCGGGCGGTCGAGGGACAACCGCGCGCGGCCGAAGATCAGCAGGTCGAGATCGAGCTCGCGCGGCCCCCAGCGCTCGCCCTCCCGGCGGCCGAACGCGCGCTCGAGCTGCTTGAGCGCGATCAGGAGGGCGGTCGCGCCGGTGGCCGGATCCGGGCCCGCCGGGACGTCGATCGCGACGACCGCGTTGCGGAACGACGGCTGGTCCACCACGCCGACCGGTTCGGTCATGTACAACCGCGAGACCGCGTGGAGGCGGGCACCGGACAGCGCGGCCAGGGCACGGACGCCGCCGGCGAGCGTCCGGGCCGGGTCGCCGAGGTTGGCCCCAAGGCCGATATACGCCCGTACTCGTCGCATCGGCCGGCCTTCCTCGCTCGCTAGACTCGCCGCGTGAACCGCGTCGTCGCCCTCATTCTCCACGGCCGGCCCGGGCCGGGCTCGGGACCGCTGACCGAGGCGTTTGCCGGGATCCGGCGACGCAACGCCGACCGGCTGGCCGAGAGGTTCCGCCTCGCCGGCGCGGACGCGGTCCGGGTCATCGACGAAGCGGCCGACGATCGGTCGTTCGGGAATCGTCTGCGGGACCTGGTTCGTGCGTCGAGTGCGGACGGGATCATCGTGCTTGGCTCGGGCAGCGTCCCGCTGGCCCGGACGACCGACCTTGCGGCCTTCGTCGCGACCGCCGCCGGTCCGGCCGGCCATGCCCTCGCCAACAATCGCTTCTCGGCCGATCTCGTCGCGATCGCCGGAATCGCGTGCCTCGCCGAGTTGCCGAACCTCGCCGCCGACAACGGACTGCCGCGCTGGCTGGCCGATGGCGCCGGATACGCAGTCGAGGATGTCCGATCGCGCTGGCGCCTCCAGGTCGATCTCGACTCGCCACTCGACGTCCTCCTCTGCGGCGCGCCGGACCGGATGGCCCTCGAGGCGGCCGGCGTTTCGGTCGACGTCGTTCGGGCGGCCCTGCAACGCGTGGCCGCGGTCGGTCGCGATCCACGGGCGGAGCTCGTCGTCGCCGGCCGCGCGTCCGCGGCCGGCCTCGCCTGGCTGGAGCGGGCAAGCGCGTCACGGACCCGGGCCCTGATCGAGGAGCGTGGGTTCCGGACCCGGCGGGACGGCCAGCGGCCGGTTCGATCGAGCCTTGGCCTGCTCCTCGACCGCGACGGGCCGGCGGCCTTGGGCGCGATCCTGGCCGAGCTCGGCGACGGGGCCCTGATCGATACGCGGGTCTTGCTCGCCCATCGACTCGGCGCCGACGAGAGCCGCTGGCCCGCCGCCGAGGATCGCTTCGCGAGCGATCTCCTGCTTGCGGATCGGATCGTCGATCCGTGGCTGCGATCGCTCACTGCGGCGGCTCGCGATGCCACCATCCCGATCGTGCTCGGCGGCCACAGCCTCGTCGGGCCGGGGCTGCGGCTCGCGCTCGGGGAGGGTCGTGCGTGGACCTGAGACGCGTTCCCGCGCCGGCCCGGGATGTCGCGTCGGATCCCGCGCTCGTGGCCGCCATCCGCGAGGAGATCGAGCGAGCCGGGCCGATGACGTTCGCCCGATTCATGGAGATCGCGCTCTACGACACGGCGCGTGGCTACTACCGGGGAGTCGTCGCCCGGCCCGGCCGCGCGGGGGATTTCCTGACCGCCCCCGAAGCGAGCCCGATCTTCGGCCGGACGCTCGCCCGGTTCGCCCGTGGAGTCCATGCGGCGATCGGCGCGCCGGGCGCCTTCACGATCCGCGAGCACGGGGCGGGGACCGGCGCGCTGGCGGCGCCGCTCGTGACGGCGCTGCTCGCGAACGACGGTGGGCCCAATTCGATCGACTACCTCGTCGCGGAGATCGAGCCGGCCCGGGTCGAGGCGGTGCGCGTCGCGCTCGCCGATCGACCGCGGGTCACGGTCGAGCCCGACGACGGCCGTTCAATCGACGGCCTGGTTCTCGCCAACGAGGTGCTCGACGCCCTGCCGACTCATCGGGTCGTTCGCCGCAGCGGGCGTCTCCGCGAAATTCTCGTCGCGATCGGATCAGCCGGCGAGCTCACCGACATCGAGGTCGAGCCGACGACAGCGACCCTCGCCGATCGTCTCGCGGCCGAGGCGGTCGAGCTGGCCGACGGTCAGCACGCCGAGATCTGTGTCGCGGTCGACGGATGGATCGAGCGGGCCGCCGCCGGACTGGCCAGGGGCGTCCTGCTCCTGATCGACTACGGCCACCCGGCCGCGGACCTCTACGACCCGCGACGTCGAGCGGCCGGCACGCTGGCGACGTATCTCGGCCACCAGGTCGCCGAGGATCCGTACCGGGCGATCGGGCGCCAGGACATCACGGCTCATGTCGATATCAGTGCCGTCGAGCGGGCGGCGGTCGCGGCCGGTCTCGACCATCTCGGCACCACCACCCAGGCCGAGTTCCTGAGCCGGCTGGGCGCGGGCGAGCTGCTGGTCGCCGAGCAGACCGGGCCGGGCGCGAGCCTGCAGGGCTACCTCGAGACCCGCTCGGCGCTCGTCCGGATGATCGATCCGGGGGCGATGGGCCGCTTCCGGGTGATGGCGTTCGGGCGCGGGCTCGGGGCTGGCGCCCTGCCCCCGGGATTCGAGGGGCGGTCGTAGCCGGGCGGCTCTCCCGCGCGCCCAATCCGGCCAGATCGTCGCCCAGAGACTCTTGGGACGACTCGACGCCCTCTGGGAAGCGATTCGGGTCGCCGCGTTAGCGTTTCGAGGGCTAATCCGACCCCGCCGGCCGCCCGAGTGAGCAGTGTTTGGCCGGCGAGTTCGCCCATGAGTCTCCCCGGAAATATCTGGCCAGGTCCGGGCCAACTTCAGCGGCCACCAGTCGTCGCGCCGGCGGCGGTCCGAGGGCTTGAGCAGGCGACTAGGGCGAATTCCCTATTGCCGTGAGACCCGGCCGAGGAAGAGGCTGCGCTTGTCCCGGCGACGGGGCACACCGCCGGGGAGCGGATCGTGGACTGGCACGCGCGCTCGGCACGGTCCGCTCCCCGATCACGCTCGTCGCCGACCCACCGGACGCCGCTCGCCGAGGCTGCCAAGCCTTGTCGCGGAGCCGCATCCGGACGTGATCCCGCCCTACCGAGGTCCGTGGCGCAGGACGTCCGGCAGTCCCGAGCGCGCGGTGGACGAGCGGGTCCCCCTGCTAGTATTGGGCCGCGTGACGAGCGTTCGTCGGAGTGCATGACGCGCGCAGGGGACCATCCCGGGTGCTCCAGCCGGGTTCGGTCGACCCGACAGCCCAACCGGAGAGACCGTCGACGTGACCAACATCTGGTACATCGTGGGATTCATGGTCGCCGGCGTGTCGTTCGTCTTCCTGACGATCGGGGCGTCCTGGCTGATCTCCCATCGGAACCGCGGCGACGTCCACAAGGGCCTGCCGTACGAGTCCGGGATCGACACCTACGGCGACACCCATGGCCGGTACGGCTTGTCGTTCTACATCTACGCCCTGCTCTTCGTCGCCTTCGACATCGAGGTCGTCTTCATCTACCTCTGGGCGATCATCTTCCGCGCCGTCGGCGTCGACGTCGGCTCGCTGTTCATCAGCATGCTCGCCTTCGTCGGCATCCTGCTCCTGGGGCTTGCCTACGCCTGGCGCAAGGGGGTCCTGACATGGCGCTGAACGAGGACACCGGGGCCGGCCTCGGGACCGGATCGGATGACGCGACCGCCGCCGGCTCGGATGCGCCGGGCAACCGGCCGGCCGCCCTGATCGTCAGTCAGACGGCGGTTGCCGAGCCGCTCATCGTCCGCAACACCCTGTGGCGCTCGACCGACCCGAACGCCTACCAGGGCGGCCTCGAGCCGGACGTCACCCACCTCCGCGATGTCGAGGCGTCGGGGATCGCCCGGCGCGACGACGCCCGCTGGTCGGGCGCCCTCGAGGTCATCCCGACCAAGGCCGACTACGTCCTCGACCTGATCCGGGCGAACAGCCTGTGGCCGCTCCTGTCGGGCCTTGCCTGCTGCGCGATGGAGATGATGTCGAGCGCAACCTCCCGCAACGACATGGATCGCTGGGGGATGTTCCCCTTCCGGGCCAGCCCCCGCCAGGCGGACGTCCTGATCGTCGCCGGCACCCTCACGACGAAGATGTCGGGGCCGCTCGTCCGGCTGTGGGAGCAGATGCCCGAGCCCAAGTGGTGCGTCGCGATGGGCGACTGCACGTGCTCCGGCGGCCGTTACAAGCGGAGCTATGCGACGATCGAGGGGATCGACCGGGTGATGCCGGTCGACGTCTACGTCCCGGGTTGCCCGCCCCGTCCCGAGGGCCTGATCTACGGGATGATGAAGCTCCAGCAGCTCGTCAAGGACCGCCGCGGCCACTGGCCGGACCGGGCGGTCGGGCCGACCGTGCCCGAGGACGTCTAGGTGGACGCAGCGCTCAAGCGCCACCTCCACGAGCGGTTCGGCAGCCAGCTGATCGCGCCGATCCATCAGCGCCACGACGAGACCGAGATCCGGATCGGGCCGGGCGACGTGCCCGATGTCTGCCGGGCCCTGCACGACGAGCCAGGGTTCGGCTTCATCCTCCTCGCCGACCTGGCCGGGGTCGATACCGGCGACGTGATGCAGGTCGTGTACCACCTCTGGAGCGAGACGAGCAGCGACTGGCTGCGGATCGTCGCCGACGGCCTGTCGCGTGAGGATCCCCGCGTCCCCTCGGTCACCTTCCTGTGGCAGGGCGCCGAGTGGATGGAGCGCGAGGCCTACGACATGTTCGGCATCACGTTCGAGGGCAACCGCGACCTCCGCCGGATCTACATGCCGCCCGACTACCAGAGCTTCCCGCTCCGCAAGGACTTCTTCCTCGCCGACGACGCCGCTCGCTCGCCCGGCGCCGGCGTCCGCCACATGGAGCAGTCGCACGCGCCGAGCAACGCCCGCGCCGCGACGATGATCCGGAAGACCCGGGCATGACGACGGCGACGCCCCACGTCCATCCGCCCCAGGAGGTCCCGTCGGACGACCCGCGGGTCCAGCTCGACGAGGCCGTCGGGGTCTTCGAGCCGATCCCGCCGTACCCGCCGCGGACCGAGCGCGAGTCCGAGTTCTACACCCTCGGCGACGGCGAGATGTTCATCAACATGGGTCCCCAGCACCCCTCGACCCACGGTGTGCTGCGGATCGTCCTCAAGCTCGACGGCGAGAATGTCGTCGATCTCGATCCGGTCCTCGGCTATCTCCATCGCGGCGTCGAAAAGCTCTGCGAGAACGCCGACTACCACCATACGATCGCGTATCTGGACCCGCTCGAGTACATCAGCTCGCTGTTCTGCGAATGGCCGGGCGTCCTCGCGTTCGAGAAGCTGCTCGATGTCGAGGTGCCCCGCCGGGCCGAGTACATCCGGGTCCTCTCGACCGAGCTGAACCGGATCCTGTCGCACTCGCTGTTCATGGGCTGGATGGCGCTCGACCTTGGCGGCCTCACCCCGATCCTGTGGAGCTTCATCGAGCGCGACGAGATCGCCGAGATGCTCGCCGCCCTGACCGGCCAGCGGCTGCTCTTCAACTACCTCCGGATCGGCGGGGTCAACGGCGACCTGAACCACGAGTTCCTGAGCCGCCTCGGCGACTGGATGAGCCGGGCGACGACCCATATCGAGAGCAACCTCGGGCTCCTCAACGAGAACGAGATCTTCGTCCGGCGGATGCGCGGCCTCGGCGTCCTCGACAAGGAGACCGCGTTCCGGATGGCCGTGACCGGCCCGAACCTACGGGCGAGCGGCGTCCCCCTCGACTTCCGGCGGGCCCATCCGTACAGCGTCTTCCCCGAGCTCGAATTCGACATCCCGACCCGCGACGAGGGCGACTGCCTCGCCCGCTACCTCGTCCGGATCGACGAGATCAAGCAGAGCCTCAGGATCATCGACCAGTGCCTCCACAACATGCCGGACGGCCCGATCATGGCCAAGCTCCCGCGGCTGCTCCGCCCGCGACCCGGCCGGGCCTATGCCGCGGTCGAGGGGCCGCGCGGCCAGTACGCCGCGTACGTGATCAGCGACGGCACCGACCAACCGTTCCGGATGCGGATCCACGACCCATCGTTCGTCCATCTCCAGTCGGTTGGCGTGCTGATGCCGGGCCACCTGATCGCCGACGCGATGGCCGTCATGGCTTCACTGGATCCCATCATGGGCGGGGTGGATAAGTGACGGCCATCACGGCACGTCTCCTCCCGTCGGCCTCGCCGAGTGTCCGTGTGACGGGCGTTACGGGCGACAGATACGAGCGGATGGCTCGATCACGTGACTTCGTTAGCCGCCGAGGGCAGATCCCCGTCAAGAATCCCGTCGACCGCGGCCGGCCGGCACGGCATGTCGTCGTTAGCACCCGCACGGCGGGCATTCGGCAATTTCAAGGCGCGGCGGAGGCCACCGCGGCCGAGGCTACCGCGGGCCGGCTCGCCGGAGCCGCCCGCGCCGGAGTCCGACCGTGACAGCCGTGGCTCGCTCGTTCTCGCGCCTGACCCTCGCCGGGAAGATCCTGTTCACGGTCATCCCGATCCTGCTCGTCCTGACGGGCGGCCTGATCGTCCTGATCGTCGTCGCGGGCAAGCCGATCGTCGACTTCCTCGCCACGAACATCTGGCTCGTCCGGTTCGTCGTGGCGGCGACCGCCGTCCTGGTCATGAGCATCCCGAGCGCGTTCCTGATCATCTACATGGAGATGAAGGTCATCGCCCTGATGAACCTCCGGATCGGGCCGGACCGGGTCGGGCCGTACGGATCGCTCCTGTCGGTCGTCCACGGGCTCAAGGTCCTGGCGAAGGAGGACTTCAGCCCGACCGGCGCCGATCGACTCGTCTTCACCCTCGCCCCGGTCGCGGTCTTCATGGCGACGATCCTGTCGCTCCTCGTGCTGCCGTTCGCGCCGGGCCTGTTCGGGGCCGACATGAACATCGGCCTGCTCTACCTGTTCGCGGTCAGCGGAATGACGGTGGTCGGGCTGCTCATGGGCGGCTGGTCGAGCTTCAACAAGTACTCACTCATCGGCGGACTCCGCTCCGCCGCCCAGGTCGTCAGCTACGAGATCCCGCTGACGCTGTCGGTCGTCGGCCTGCTTCTCCTGGCCCAGACGATGAGCCTCAACCACATCGTCGAGCTGCAGGGTCCGTACAAGGACGCGGCGGGGGTCGTCCACGGCGGCTGGTTCACCGACTGGTTCGTCTTCCGGCAGCCGCTCGGCGCGCTGATCTTCTTCATCGCCGCGACCGCCGAGGCCAACCGGACGCCGTTCGACCTGACCGAGGCCGACAGCGAGATCGTTGCCGGCTTCGCGACCGAGTACTCGGGCATGCGCTACGGGTTCTTCTACTTCGCCGAGTACGTCAACGTGTTCCTCGTCTCGGGCCTGATCGTGACCCTCTTCTTCGGCGGCTGGAACGGGCCGTTCCCGTGGCCCTGGCCGATCACCCTGAACATCGATCCCGGCTCGATGGGACTCGGCCTCCTGTTCGCCCTGCTGATCGTGCCGCCGTTGCTGGTCCTCGCCCTGTCCGCGCCGTTCTATGTCGGCCGGAGCAGCCTGAAGTGGTGGCAGGCGCTGATCATCGGCTTCGGCCTGTTCAACCTGCTCGTCATCGTCGCGATCGGCGGCTGGGCGTTCATCAGCTGGGACTGGGTCGGGGGCCTGCTCTGGTTCCTCCTGAAGAGCTACGTCTTCGTCTTCGTCTTCGTCTGGATGCGCGGCACGCTGCCCCGCGTCCGGATCGACCAGTTGATGGGGTTCGCCTGGAAGTGGCTCCTGCCGGCGTCGCTGCTGAACCTGTTCGTGACCGCCGCCGCGCTCGTCGTGGTCCATCCGACGTGAGGTCCATGCGATGAGCAGCCTGCCTGGTCTCGGCATCGTCAAGGGCATGGGCCTGACGCTCCGCAAGTTCTTCGAGCCAAAGGCGACGATCAAGTACCCCGAGGTGCGGCTCGACGTCCCGCACAAGTTCCGCGGCCGCCTCCAGCTGCTCTACGACGAGTACGGCGCGCTGAAGTGCGAGACCTGCTTCCAGTGCGCCCAGGCCTGTCCGATCGAGTGCATCGACATGGGCGGGATCGACACGAAGGGGCGCTACCACATCCATTGGGGCGCGCCCGAGACCTACGGGGAGCGGCGCGAGGAATCGGCCCTCCGGCGTTCCGGCCGGCCCGTTCCGGACCAGGCCTACGCCCATTTCGACCCGATCCATCCCGAGGGCCTCGTGGCGATCCTCGAGCGCTTCGATTTCGATCCGAAGCGGATGCTCGAGATCCTCGAAGCGACCCAGGCCGAGTACGGCCACCTGCCGGTCGCGGCCCTCAAGCTGATCAGCCAGAGGACCGGGGCGTGGTACGCGATGATCTACGGGACCGCGTCCTATTACCGCCACCTCCGGTTCGAGCCGTCGGCCGGCGAGCCCCTCGCGGCGGCGACCGCCGCTGCCCGGGCCGCGCGCGAGACGACGTTCCTCGCCGGTCTCGATGGCGCGCTGGCCGGATCATCCGGGGCGGCACGGGGCGGTGGCGCGACACGGGCCGCGGCACCGGGCGCACGCCCGGCACGAGCCTGAGCGCGGACCGATGACGACGATCCTCCGAACGCCGAAGGACTGGCCGGCGATCCTCCTGCCCGGGAGCACTCGCGCCGCGGCGCCGGCCGCGGACCCGCTCGGCCTCGACGCGGCCCGCGATCGAGGCGCGTTCGCCGGACTCCGGCGATCGCTCCATGACCTCGGCGCGACCGGCACGATCGCGACGATCGCCGCCTCCGGGCTGCGTGGACGTGGCGGCGCCGGCTTCCCGACCGGCGAGAAGTGGCGAGCCGCCGCCGGCTTCCCCGCGACGCGACGCTACGTCGTCGCCAACGGCTATGGAGCGGACCCCTCGTCGGCGACGGACCGGACCCTCCTCGAGCGCAATCCGTACGGCGTCCTCGAGGGCGCGATCATCGCCGCGACCGCGATCGGGGCGACCGAGGCGATCGTCGCCGTCCGGTCCGACGCAACGGACGCGATCCGGGCCCTCGAGGCGGCCCTCGAACGGATGATCGCGGCCAATCTCGCCGGCGACGACGTCCTCGCCTCCGGCCGTTCGGTCGAGGTCACGATCCGGCCGGTCCAGGGCGCCTACATGCTCGGCGAGGAGACGGTCCTCCTCAAGGCGCTGGAAGGCAAACGCGGCCAGCCCGAGCAGCGGCCCCCGCACCCGACGGAGCGCGGCCTGTTCGGCCAGCCGACCGTCGTCCAGAACGTGCAGACCCTCGCGGCCGTTCCGTGGATCCTGGCCAACGGCGCCGAGGCGTTCGCCGCGATCGGCTCGAAGGCCAGCCCGGGCACCATCCTTGTCTCCGTCCGGGCGCCCGGCGGGGCCGGCGTGGCCGAGGTTCCGATCGGGACATCGCTCAGGGACATCGTCGGCCTCGCCGGGCCGCGCGCCGCAGCGGCCGAGCTCAAGGCGTTCCTCGTCGGCGGCCCGTCGGGTGGGATCCTGCCGGCCGAGCTCGCGGACACCGCCTACGAGTACGACGCCCTCCGCTCGGTCGGCGCCCACATCGGCTCGGGCGCGATCGTCGCTGCCGACAAACGCGCCTGCATCGTCGACCTGGCCCGCCTCCTGACCCGTTTCTGCGCCGACGAGGCGTGCGGCAAGACGATCCCCTGCCGGATCGGGCTCCGCCGCGTCAGCGAGATCGGCGACCGGATCGCGACGGGCCTGCCGAAGCCGACCGACGTCCAGCTCCTGGCCGATCTGTCGAGCGATATCGTCGGCTCCGCCCTGTGCGACCACGAGCGCCTGGCGACCCTTCCGTTCACGAGCGGGATGCGATACTTCCGTTCCGAGCTCGACGAGCACATCCTGCGGAGCTCGTGCCCGGCCGGCGTCTGCCGACCGATCGCGGTCGCCGCTGGCGCAGCCCACTGACGAGACGATGACCGACCTGATCACCCGCCCCGACAGCAGCTCCAACGCCCTCGCCCCGCTCGACGATTCGCTGGCGGAGCGCCTCCTGACGACCCAGTCGCCGCAGCGACCGCAGTCGACGCCGCGGATCCGGATCGAGGTCGACGGCCGGGTCGTCGAAGGCTTCGAGGGCCAGACGATCCTCGAGGTCTGCCGCGACAACGGGATCGAGATCCCGACCCTCTGCTACGAGCCGAAGCTGCCCGGTTTCGGCGCCTGCCGGATGTGCGTCGTCGAGGTCGAGGGCGAGGAGCATCCGCCGATCTCGTGCTCGCGGACATGCGAGCCGGAGATGGTCGTCAAGACCCAGACCGAGGAGGTCCGCCGCCTCCGCCGGACGAACCTCGAGCTGATCTTCAGCGACCACAACGCCTACTGTCTGCCGCCCTGCCAGAACAAGTGCCCGAGCCACATCGACATCCCGGGCTTCCTCAAGGCGAACGCCGAGGCGAACTTCACCGAATCGACCCGGATCTTCAAGCGCACGATCCCGTTCCCGAGCGTCCTCGGCCGGGTCTGCCCGGCGCCGTGCGAGGAGCATTGCCGGCGCGACGAGGTCGACGAGGCGATCGCCATCCGCGACTCGCACCGCTACGCCGGCGACCAGGTGATCAAGTCGATGATGGACGATGGCATCGACCCGCCCGTCCCGTTCGAGCTCCAGCCGAAGTCCGGCCGCCGCGCGGCGGTCATCGGCTCCGGGCCGGCCGGCATGGCCGCGGCCTACTACCTCCTGATCGCCGGCCACGACGTGACCGTCTTCGAGCGTGACGCGGCCCCCGGCGGGATGCTCCGCTACGGCATCCCCCAGTACCGCCTGCCGAAGGTCGAGGTCCTCGAGGCCGAGTACGAGTCGGTGACCCGGCTCGGCGGCAAGATCGTCTGCAACGCCGAGCTCGGCAAGGACTTCGGGCTCGACGACCTCCAGAACCAGGGCTTCGCCGCGGTGGTCGTGGCGATCGGCTGCTACGCCACGAACAAGCTCGGCGTCCCGGGCGAGGACGCGGCCGAGGTCCTCGACGGCCTCGAGTACCTCCGGACCGCGACCCTCGGCCTGCCCTACCCGGGCCACGCCGGCAAGCGCGTGGTCGTCGTCGGTGGCGGCTTCACGTCGATGGACTGCAGCCGGACCTCGATCCGCCAGGGCGCGGCCGAAGTGACCCTCGTCTACCGCCGCGACATGAAGGACATGCCCGCGTCGGGCGAGGTCCACGAGGCGATCGAGGAAGGCGTCACCGCCATCTTCCAGGCCGGCCCGACGCGGGTCATCACCGACGACAATGGCAAGGTCACCGGCATCGAGTTCATCCGGATGCAGCCGGGCGCGCCCGACGCGTCCGGCCGGCGCCGGCCGGAGCCCGCGCCCGGGACCGAGTTCACGATCCCCTGCGACCGGGTCCTCCTCGCGATCGGCCAGGGCCCGGAGCTGGCGTGGATCGGCCCGGGGTCCGAGGGCCCGGTGGCCACCAAGCAGCGCCGCCTCAAGGCCGACGCCGTCACGTTCCTGACCGACCGGCCCGGCGTCTTCGGGACCGGCGACGTCCGGATCGGCGCCGCGACCGTCGTCCAGGCCATCGCCGAGGGCCGCCGCTCAGCCTACGCGGTCGACGCCTTCCTCAAGGGCCTCGACCTGTCCGCGATCAAGACCCGCCAGCAGCTCGCCGAGCCGCAGCCGGAGTTCCTCTCGATCGTGCCGTTCACGAGCGAGCAGAAGGAGCCGCGCTATCGCCTCAAGGCGATGGAGGCGGCCGTCCGCAACGACAGCTACATTGAGTACGAGATCCCGTACAGCCGCGAGGAGGTCGTCGCCGAGTCGTCGCGCTGCCTCCAGTGCACCTGCGAGGCGATCGGGTTCTGCGACCTGCGCCGCCTCGGGATCGAGTACGGGACGACGCTCCAGACGCTCGAGCCGCAGAACCACCAGGGAGCCGGCTTCCGCTCGGTGACCGAGAACCGCTTCACCGGCGTCAACCACGACTACATCCGCGACGATTCGCATGCGTTCATCCTGCGCGAGCCGTCGCGCTGCATCGACTGCGGCCGCTGCGCCCAGGTCTGCTCCGAGGTCGTCGGTGCGGCCTGTTACGACTTCATGCGGATCGGCTTCGACACGCTCGTCACCACGCCGCTCGACATGAGCCTCAACGACACCCCGTGCGTCTCCTGCGGTCGCTGCGCCGAGACCTGCCCGACCGGCGCGCTCATGCCGAAGCCGCGCGTCCTCCAGAAGTACGAGGTCGACGAGAGCCGCTGCATCCTGTGCGGGATCTGCGTCGACGCCTGCCCCTACGACGCGCTCCGCGACGGCGGCGACTTCGAGCTCTCGCACACCTCGCGGGTCGACCCGATGATCGACCTGATGGCCCTCGCCTCGGTCGACCAGGAGACCGAGATGACCTACATCCGGCGCGAGCGGGACTGGGCCGAGCGGGCCGCTGCGGCGGGCCGGCCGGTCGCCCCGACCCGGCTTCTGCCGATGCTCCCGGCCGCCGTCGCGGCCCAGATCGCGAAGGGCGAAACCGGCGCGGGCGGCAACGGCCACCGTCACGGCAACGGCAACGGCCATGTCCCGGCGCTCAGCGCGGGCCACGGCCCGGGTGCTGCCGGCGACCACGCCGGCCACGGGCACGGCTGAGCGAGCCGCCAGTGGCGATCGGATCGACGATCCCCTTCACCGCGATCCCCTGGGACGACGCCCTGTTCGTCCTCCTGGCCGGCACGATGCTGGCGTCGGGCCTCGCGGTCGTCGTCATGCGCGACATCATCCGTTGCGGTCTTGCGATGATGGTCTGCTTCGGCGCCCTGGCCGGGATCTACGTCATGGCCGGCGCGCCGCTCGTCGGCGCGGCGCAGGTCCTCGTCTACATCGGCGCGATCAGCGTCCTCGTCCTCTTCGCGATCATGCTGACCCAGACGAAATCGGGCCCGGCCAGGCTGGCCTTCCAGACCCAGGCCGTCCCCGCGGCCGTCGCCGCCGTCATCCTCCTGCTGGTCGTCCTGCTCGCGGTCGGTTCGACGACCTGGGGCGGCGGCCCCGATCGCAGCGACACCAATACCGCTGATGTGGCGAAAGCCCTGTTCGGCCCGTTCGTCCTGCCCTTCGAGATTGTCGGCGTGCTGCTGCTCGCGGCGGTCATCGGCGGGGTCTTCCTCGCCAAACGGGATCGCTCGCCCCGGGATGGATCCGAATGATCCGGGTCTTCGTCGGGTCGGCGCTCGCTGCGGCGTTCATCATCGGCCTCGGGCTGATCGGGCTCGCCGCCGGCGGATCGCACTCGCTCAACGCCTACCTGACCCTGTCGGGGATCCTGTTCACGATCGGGATGTTCGGCTTCCTCGCCCGGCGCAACGCGATCAGCATGCTGATGTCGATCGAGCTGATGCTCAACGCGGTCAACCTCTCGATCATCGGCTTCACGTCGTTCGCCGCGACCCCGGAGTTCCGGGCCAACGGCTCGGTCATCGCCCTGCTCGTCATGGCCGTCGCCGCCGCTGAGGCGACGGTCGGCCTGTCGATCATCCTCGCGATCTACCGCAACAAGAAGACCCCGCTCGTCGACGAGTACGACGCGATGAGCCAGTGATGTTCGACCTGCTCGTCCCCCTGATCGTCCTCCTGCCGCTGGCGGGCTTCCTGTTCACGGCGGCGGTCGGGCGTCGCCTCGGCAAGCAGGCCCACCTGGTCCCGGTCGGAGCGGTCGGGCTGGCCTGGGCGATCGGCATGCTCGTGGCGTTCAGCTCGCTCACCGGGGCAGCGCCGTTCGGCCACGAGGGCTACGGCCACGACTACTACACGTGGATCCCGTCGGGCTCCTTCCAGGTCGATGTCGGCTTCTTCGTCGACAACCTGACCGCCTGCCTGCTGATCGTCGTCCTGACGATCGGCCTGCTCGTCCACGTCTACTCGATCGGCTACATGAGCCATGACCCGGGCTTCTGGCGGTTCTTCGCCTACCTGAACCTGTTCATGGTCTCGATGCTCCTGCTCGTCCTGGCGGACAGCTTCCTCGTCGTCTTCGTCGCCTGGGAGCTGGTCGGGCTATCGAGCTACCTCCTGATCGGATTCTGGAAACAGAAGCGGTCGGCCGCGTTGGCGGCCAAGAAGGCGTTCATCGTCAACCGCGTTGGTGACGTCGGGTTCGCGCTCGGGATCATGGCGATCTTCGTCGACGTCGGGACGCTGAACATCCGCGACGCGATCGCGGCGCTGACCGGCCAGATCGCGACCTTCGGCCAGAACCCTCACCTGGTCGTGGACGGCGCCGGCCTGCCGATCCCGATCTGGGTCGTCGCCCTCCTGATCTTCGCCGGGGCGATGGGCAAGAGCGCCCAGTTCCCGCTCCACGTCTGGCTGCCGGACGCGATGGAGGGCCCGACCCCGGTGTCGGCCCTGATCCACGCCGCGACGATGGTCAACGCCGGGGTCTACCTCGTCGCCCGGACGAACCCGATCTTCGCCAGCGCGCCGCAGTCGATGGCGGTCGTCGCGACGATCGGCATCTTCACGGCGATCCTGGCCGCGTCGATCGCGCTGACCCAGACCGACATCAAACGGGTGCTGGCCTATTCGACGCTGTCCCAGCTCGGCTACATGTTCGCCTCGCTCGGGGTCGGGGCGTTCAGCGCGGCGATCTTCCACCTGATGACCCACGGCTTCTTCAAGGGCCTCCTGTTCCTCGGCTCGGGATCGGTGATCCACGCGGTCCACGAGGAGCAGGACATGCGCCGGATGGGCGGGCTCGCGAAGCGGATCCCGCACACCTACCGGACGATGCTGCTCGGCTCGATCGCGATCGCCGGGATCCCGCCGTTGGCCGGCTTCTTCAGCAAGGACGAGATCCTCGGCGAGGCGTTCAAGAACGGCTTCCAGTGGGTCTGGGCGATCGGGATCGTCGTCGCGATCATGACCGCGTTCTACATGTTCCGGCTCATCGGGTTGACCTTCTGGGGCGAGAGCCGGGTCGATCCGGCGGTCGAGCCGCACATCCACGAGTCGCCGTCGGTGATGACGACGCCGCTCTGGCTCCTGGCCGTGCCGGCGGTCCTGCTCGGGCTCGTGCTGTCGCTGCCGGGCCCGCCGATCGGGCCGCTGCTCGGCCTGCATGGGCCGGGCCTGCTCAGCGGATGGCTGGAGCCGGTCTTCAAGCAGGGCTCCGAGCTGCTCGGCCGGACCGAGGCGGAGTTCCAGATCTTCGGCCTCGACGGTGCGCTGCTCGGGGCCAGCGTCGCGGTCGCGCTGATCGGCGTGCTCGCGGCGTGGCGCCTGTTCGGGGTCAACCTCGGCAGGATCCAGTGGCGCCCGAACCCGGAGCGCGTCCGCGCGCTCAGTGCCCGCGTCCCGTTCCTCTACCGTGCATCGCTGAACAAGTGGTGGTTCGACGACCTCAACCACCTGTTGTTCATGGTCATCGGCGGGCGGATCGCCGCGTTCCTGTGGTGGTTCGATCGACGGGTCGTCGACGACACCGTCAACGACATCGCGACCACGACCGTCGGGGCCGGGACGAGCCTCCGCCGCGTCCAGACCGGTCGCGTCCAGAACTACGCCCTCGGGATCGCGGTCGGGCTGATCGTCATGGCCGGCTCGTTCCTCGTCCTGGCCGCCCGATGAGCACCCTGCGATGAACGTCGACGACCTCCCGATCCTGACGATCGTCACGTTCAGCCCGCTCGTCGGCGCCCTCATCGTGGCGGTCGCGCCGTCGCGTTATGCCCGCTCAATGGCCCTCGCGGCGAGTCTCGTCGCGTGGGTCGTGTCGCTTCTCCTGATCGTCGGCTTCGACCCGAACGCCCCGGCCAGCCGGCCCTTCCAATACGTCCAATCCGCGCCGTGGATCCCCCTGTTCGGGATCCAGTACAAGGTCGGCATCGACGGCCTGTCGCTGATCCTCGTGGTCCTGACGACGACCCTGACCTGGATCAGCATCCTCGCGTCGTTCAGCCCGATCAAGGAACGGATCAAGGAGTACATGGTCTCCTTCCTGATCCTCGAGGTCGGGATGATCGGGGTGTTCGTCGCCCTCGACACGTTCCTCTTCTACATCTTCTGGGAGATCGTCCTCGTCCCGATGTACCTGATCATCGGGATCTGGGGCGGGACGAACCGGATCTACGCCACGATCAAGTTCGTCCTCTACACCCTGGTCGGGTCGCTCCTGATGCTGGTGGCGATCCTCGCGACCGCGTTCGCTTACCAGTCGGCGACCGGAAGCTGGACGGGCGCCTTCGACTTCGAGCTCCTGCGCAAGGCACACTTCGACCCGAACCTCCAGCTCTTCGCCTTCCTCGCCTTCTTCCTCGCGTTCGCGATCAAGGTCCCGATGTTCCCGTTCCATACCTGGCTGCCGGACGCCCATGTCCAGGCGCCGACGGCGGGCTCGGTGATCCTGGCCGCCATCATGCTGAAGCTGGGCGCATACGGGTTCATCCGGTTCGCCCTGCCGCTGTTCCCCGCGGCCGCCCACACGTTCGGCCCGGCGATCATCGTCCTGAGCCTGATCGCGATCATCTACGGCGCGATCGTCGCCCTCGTCCAACCCGACCTCAAGAAGCTCGTCGCGTACAGCTCCGTCTCGCACATGGGCTTCGTCACGCTCGGAATCTTCGTCTTCAACCAGCAGGGCATGGACGGCGCGATCCTCCAGATGGTCAACCACGGCCTGATCACGGGCGCCCTGTTCCTCCTGGTCGGGGTGATCTACGAGCGAACCCATGACCGGACGATCGCGAAGATGGGCGGCGTCGCCGCAGCCATGCCGATCTACGCGGTCGCCCTCGGCTTCTTCGTCTTCGCCTCCGGCGGCCTGCCCGGCCTGTCCGGCTTCGTCGGTGAGTTCCTCGTCCTCGTCGGTGCCTTCGAGTACGCCCCCGCCGTCGCCGCGGTCGCGACCGTCTGCATGATCCTCGCCGCTGGCTATCTGCTCTGGATGTTCCAGCGGATCGCATTCGGCGAGGTCTCCGACTTCCTCAAGGGCCTCGGCCACCACCTGACCGACATGACCCCGACCGAGATCCTGACCCTCGCCCCGCTCGCCGCCCTGACCGTCGTGTTCGGACTCTTCCCGAGCCTGGTCCTGGACCTGGTCAAGGGTTCGGTGACGGCGGTCCTCGATGACGCCGCCCGCGAGGGCTCGATCGCGCTCGCGACGCAGACCGCGGTGGTCCTCATCGCGTTGCCGATCCTGTACGTCGTCGGCCGCCTGATCTGGGTCGCCCGGATCGACATGTCCGGTGGCGGCGGGGGCGGCTCGGCCGTCGAGCCCGTCGCGTCGGCCGAGGGCGTCTCGTGACGACCGCCGACCTCAACATCATCTCGCCGCTCCTGGCCGGGGTCCTGACCGCGATCGCGATCCTGGTCGTCGACCTGGCGCTTCCCAACCGCCCGACGCCGGTCCTCTTCGCCGCCCTCGCGGGCCTGGCGGTCACCGCTGCCGTCACGGTGTCGGTCGGATCCGGGGTAGCGACCTCTGCCTTCATCACCGACGGCCATCCGATGTACCGGCTCGACGCGCTGACGACATTCCTCGATCTGCTCTTCATCTCGATCGTGGCGATGACGATCGTCTTCGCCCCGGACTACCTGGCGCCGCGCAACCTGCCGGTCGCGGAGTTCGCGGTCGTCCTCGTGTTCGCGATGTGCGGGGCGATGGTGATCGCGGCAGCGGCGGACCTGCTGCTGCTGTTCCTCGGCCTCGAGCTGATGGTCCTGCCGGGCTATCTGCTCGCCGGCTACCACAAGTCCGACAACTTCTCGACCGAGGGCGCGATCAAGTACTTCCTGCTCGGCTCGTTCAGCTCGGCGATCTTCCTGTTCGGGCTGACGTTCGTCTGGGGCCTGTCCGGCTCGACGAGCATCGCCGTCGTCGCGAGCAAGCTGACCGAGGTCGCGACCGGCCAGGCGCCATTCAGCCCGGGCCTCGCGATGGGCTTCGCCTTCCTCACGACCGGCGTCGCGTTCAAGATCGCGGCCGTGCCGTTCCACTACTGGACACCGGACGCGTACCAGGGCTCGCCGACGCCGGTCACCGGCTATCTATCGGTCGGCCCGAAGATTGGTGCCTTCGCGCTGATCCTGCGGCTGTTCGTCGAGGCGCTCGGACCGATGAAGGCCGACTGGCTGCCGATCGTCGTCGTCCTCGCCGCGTTGACGATGACCCTCGGCAACCTCGTCGCGCTGACCCAGGACAACGTCAAGCGGATGCTCGCCTACAGCTCGATCGCCCACACCGGCTACATGCTGGTCGGGCTCGCGGCGTACGCCGGCGGGCAGCGCCAGGGTCTCGAGGGGCTGCTGTTCTACGGCGCGGCCTACTCGTTCATGAACCTCGGCGCGTTCGCCGTGATCGCAGCGCTCCAGAAGCGGGCCGGCGTGACGTCCGGGCTGGCGACGTTCGCGGGGCTCGGCCGGAAGGAGCCGATCCTCGGGCTCCTCATGGCCCTGTTCCTCCTGTCGCTGACCGGCATCCCGCCGACTGCGGGCTTCTTCGCCAAGGCGCTGATCATCGTCGCTGCGGTCCAGGCCGGCGGCTGGGTCGGGTTCCTGGCCGTCCTGATGGTCCTCAATGCGGCCGCGGCTGCGTTCTACTACCTCCGCGTCGTCGTCTACATGTACATGCGGGACCCCGCCAGCGAGGCGCCAGCCCTCCGCCACGGCCGCCTGCTGTGGGGCGGGCTTGCCGCGGCGACCGCAATGACGATCCTGTTCGGGCTGTTCCCGGGCCTGCTCCTCGGGTTCATCGGGGACGCCGCGAAGGCGATCGCGGGCTAGTTCGGCTCAAGGCCCGTGCCCAGGCCGGGCCGCATCTCCCCATGCGACAGCCAGGCTGTCGTTGGCGCGATCGCGACGCCTGTTTCGGCTGACCGTTAGCCCTCGGCGGTTGACTCATGCGGCACTGCCGCCGATTCGGGCGCCGTCCGCTCGGATCGTCGCGCCAGTGCCACCCCCCGTTCGCGTATGGGCAAGACGCGTCACCGGAGCTACGGCGTGACCTTGACCCCCGGCAGGATCTTCTGGAGGCTCGCCACGAAGACATCCGGGCCGACGCCGCCCAGCGCACCCGCCCTGACGATGCCGTCGGTGTCGATCCTGAAGTGGATCGGCAGCGCGTACGTGCCCCACGTCTGCTGGGCCTTGCCGTCGCTGTCGAGCCCGAGCGGGAACACCGCCTTGAGCCGGGTCGCGAAGCTCGCGACGGTGCCCTCGTCCTCGTGGATGTCGATCGCGATCACGACGAGGCCCTTGTCCGAGTAGCGCGCGGAGAAGCCGTTCATCAGTGGGAACTCGTCGACGCACTCCGGGCAGGTCGTCTGCATGACGTTCAACCAGACGGCCTTCCCGCGGAGGCTCGCGAGGTCGATCGTGCCACCGCCGACCCGGGGCACGACGAGGGCCGGGGCCGGCTGGCCGATGTGGAACGCGGCGCCCGGAACGGCGCTCCCGGCCGGCGAGCCGCCCGGTCCCGACGAGGCAGCGGCGCTCGCCGACGGGCCGGCCGAGGCGATGGCTGCCGAGGGCGAGGGTGACGGAGCGACCGACGGCGGCACGAGCGTCGGCGCCGGCGTAGGGCGCAATCCGACCGGATCCGGCCCGGCGAAGACGAACGCGGCCAGGATCCCCGCGGCGACGAGGACGCCGACGAGGAGGCCGGCGAGGATCGCGAACGCCGTCTTCATCGCGGCCGAGGGTACCAGTACGGACGGGCGAGGGCGGCGCCGTGGTGCCGCTGCTAGGCTGGCCATCCCGTGAGGACCCTCTTCGGCGCGCTCCGCGATCGCCTCCTGCCGGCCGTCCTGACGGCGGCCGGGGTGACGCTGATCGCCGCCGGGCTGCTCAGCTACAACGGCCCGGCCTCGGCCGCCGACCCGTCGCCGTCGGCCGAGCCGACGATCGTCTCGGCCGACCCGGGCTCGAGCCTCGCGTTCCCGTCGCTGCCGCCGATCGACGCCTCGGCGCCGCCATCGAGCGGGCCGTCCGCCAGCCCGAACGCCAAGCGCGTCGCGACGCGAGTCGTCGTCGAGGCGCTCGGCATCGACCTGCCGATCATCAAGCCGCGCGGCAGCTCATCGACCTATCCACAGTGCAACGTGGCGCTCTACATCCAGGAGCTGTTCCAGCCCGGCCAGGGCCGCGCGACCTACCTCTATGCCCATGCCCGCGACGGCATGTTCGGCCCGATCTACGAACGGGCGATCCAGAAGAAGAGCGGCGGTCCGAAGTCGATGATCGGGATGATCGTCCAGATCTACACGAGCGACGACCTGCTCTACGAGTACGCGGTCACCGAGGTCCGCCTCCACCAGCTGACCCTCGACGATGCGATCCACGCCACGACCGAGGAGCTCTGGCTCCAGACCTCCGAAGGCCCGAAAGGCACACCCGGCAAGACGCAGTTGCTGGCGAAGCCGCTGATCACCCTGCCGGCCGACCACAAGGCCGCCCACCCGACGCCGCATCCGGTGACCTGCGCCTGACGGTCGGGGTTCCGCGCCCTCAGATCGAGCGTCGGCGGCGCATCGGGCGAGGCGCTGCTAGGATGCCCGCCCGATGCGCTTCCCCGTCCGCGCCCTCCGCAGCCGGCTCCTGCCGGCCCTCCTGACGGCCGCCGGCGTGACGCTGCTGGCCGCCGGCCTGCTCCACTACGGCGGCCCGGCCGACGCCCGACCGGCGGGCGCGAGCCCGTCACCGTCGAACGTGGCGGTCCTTCCGACGCCAGGGTTCATCGTCCCGAGCCTGCCGCCGATCGACGGCTCCCCGCGACCGAGCGTGGCGCCGAGCCCCGCCGCGAATCGCGTCGCCACCCGCGTCGTCATCGATGAGCTCGGGATCGACCTGCCGATCATCGCCCAGCCGAACCCGCGCTATCCGTCGTGCAACGTCGCGATGTACTACCAGGATCCGCGACTCGGCCAGCCGGGCAGCGGCCGCTCGATCTACCTCTACGCCCACGCCCGGACCGGAATGTTCGGGCCGCTCTACGAACGGGCGATCCTCGGCCGCGGCGGCGGCCGCAAGTCGCTGATCGGCCTGCCGGTCGAGGTCTACACGAGCGACGACCAGCGCTACGTCTATACGATCACCGGCGTCCGGCCGAACGTGAAGGCTGACAGCCATTTCCTCGACGGGCCGCTCGCGGTCAAGGCCGAGACCCTCTGGCTCCAGACCTCGACCGGCCCGAACGCCAGCTACCCGAAGCTGCAGGTCGTCGCCCAGCCACTCGGCGTGGTCCCGGCGAGCCACGCCGAGTGGCTGGGCGA
>DATAIW010000076.1:0-20535 GCA_036262455.1 Candidatus Limnocylindrales bacterium
GCGATGGTGAGGACCATCTCGGCCGCGACCATTGCCATGTCGATCAACGGCTGACGGATCGTCGTCAGCGGCGGTCCCACCCATTGGGCAACTGGCAGGTCATCGAAGCCGACCACGCTGAGATCCTCGGGGATGTGGAGCCGGGCTTCGCGCGCGGCCTGGTAGACGCCGAGCGCCTGGAGGTCATTGCCGGCGAAGATCGCCGTCGGGCGGTCCGGGAGCGCGAGCAACGCCCGGCCGGTCTCGATCCCTTCCTCGACATGGAAGCGCCCGTGGCTGACGAGCCGCGGATCGATCGGGACACCGGCCTCGTCCATCGCGGCCCGATACCCGTCCAGCCGGGCGCGACTGCAGAGGATCCATTCCGGTCCGCCAATCACCCCGATCCGCGTGTGGCCGAGGGCGAGGAGGTGACGTGTCGCCGTCAGGCCGCCGTTCCAGTTCGTCGCGCCGACCGAGGGCGTGTCGTGGAGCGGCTCGCCTGTCGGGTCGACGACGACGAACGGGATCCGCCGGGCAGCCAGCTGATCCCGGAGGGTCTCACTCAGGTCCGAGAAGACGGCGATGACCCCGGTCGGCCGACGAGCGAGGACGCTCTCGATCCAGCCGCGGCCCGGCGTCCGTCGGCCCTGCATCTCCGACAGAACGACCGCGAGGTGATGCTGGCCCGCGACGCGCTCGACGCCCCGGACGATCTCCAGCG
This sequence comes from Candidatus Limnocylindrales bacterium, assembly GCA_036262455.1. GTDB lineage: Bacteria > Chloroflexota > Limnocylindria > Limnocylindrales > CSP1-4 > CF-46. The sequence continues at coordinate 704 of DATAIW010000076.1, forward strand.
CCCACTCGCTTTCGAGCTCGTGGAAGATCAGCTCCAGGATCGGCGTCGCCCGACTCGATCGGTCCGACGTCCGATAGCCATGCTCGAGGATGATGGCCTCGACCCGCCGGCGGGTCGCCGCGGAGACGTCGGACCGTCCGTTGATCACCTTGGAGACGGTCGGAACGGACACCCCCGCCTGCTCGGCGATCGCGGCGATCGTCGTCGTCTGACCGGAGGCTCGTGGTCGGGTCGGGTTCGGGCCGGTCACGGGCGCAGTGTAACGAACTGGCCGCCGCTTCGAAAGTTTCGAATGCGCTCCCGGGGTCGTCGCCCTCGAACGGTGATCAAGATCCTGCCTGGCAGGAGCACGAACCGGTCCCCGGGCATTGACAGCAATCGACCCACATGACTACAGTGCCCGAGCCGAAACTATCGACCTTCAGTGCGCAACTTTCGCGGCAGAGGAGGCTGCGAAGCGCAGCATCGTCGAGAGGTCGTCGGCGGCTGGTCAAGGATGGCCGATCAACGGATCCCGTCTCGCCAGACTCCTCCTCCCTGGCGGGGCGGGATCGACGCCCGCGCCGCCCGGAACGGCGTCGCGGCTGTCACGCGGAAGATTGCGAATCGGGTCGCGGCGCCGCGATCGGATCGACCAAGCGGACGAATGATCGCAGAGGAGGAAACCGACATCGCCGACCGGCCCACCCGAACGCGGTGACTCGTCCAGCCAAGAGAGGAGGCCAGGCCAATGGGATCTCGTTCACGGCTCGCGGTACTCGTCGCGACCGCGTCGATCGTCGTCGCAGCCTGTTCCAACGGAAACACGGCCACCAGTGCGCCGTCCACCGCCCCGGCATCCGTCGCGCCGGCATCGGCGCCGGCGCCGTCAACGGCAGCCGCACCGGTCACGATCGAGTGGTGGCACATCACGACCGGCGAACCCGGCAAGACCACGTTCCAGTCGATCGCCGACGCCTACACGAAGGCCCACCCGAACGTCAAGATCAACATCACGGTCCTCGAGAACGAGGCGTTCAAGACGAAGCTCGCGACATCGATCCAGTCCGGCCAGGTGCCGGACCTCTTCCAGTCGTGGGGCGGCGGCATCATGGCCGCCCAGGCGGACGCCAGTGCGCTCAAGGACATCACTGCTGACATCGCGTCCTGGAAGGACACGATCAACCCCGGTGCCCTCAGCATCTACGCCTACAAGGGCGTCCAGTACGGCGTCCCGTGGGACATGGGCATGATCGGGGTCTGGTACAACAAGAAGCTGTTCACCCAGGCAGGCATCTCGGCTCCGCCCGCCACCTGGGACGAATATCTCACCGACGTCGGCAAGCTCAAGGCGGCCGACATCGTGCCGCTGGCGATCGCCGGCAAGGACGAGTGGCCGTCCATGCACCTGTGGACGTACCTGACCCTGCGGATCGGCGGTGGCGACAACCTCGCCCAGATGGTCCAGACGGGCAACTGGAACACGGACGCCTGCACGAAGGCCGGTGAGCAGGTCCTCGCCCTCAACAAGCTCGATCCCTATCAGCCCGGCTACAAGGCGGCCGACTACAACGCCGAGGCCGCCGCGGTGGGCAACCGCAAGGCCGCAATGGAGGTCATGGGCCAGTGGGCGCCCTCGGTCCAGAACGACCAGAGTGCCGACAAGAAAGGCCTCGGCAGTGATCTCGGCTGGTTCCCGTTCCCGACCGTGACCGGTGGTGCGGGTGCGGCGACCGACGGGGTCGGCGGTGGCAACGGCATCGCCGTCGGCAAGGACGCCTCGCCCGAGGCGATCGACTTCCTGAAGTTCTTCAACAGCGTCGAGAACGCGACCAAGCTCAATTCCGACAACATCGGCCTGTCGCCGGTCGTCGGCACGGAGAGCGCGATCAAGGATCCGAACCTGCAGGCCGTCCTCGCCGGTCGCGGCAAGGCGACGTTCATGCAGCTCTATCTCGACCAGGCGACCTCCCCGGCCATGGGGACCGCCATCAACGACGCGACGATCGCCCTCTTCGAGGGTGCGTCGGATCCGGCCAAGGTCTGCAAGGCGATCACCGATGCCGCGGCGGCCCAGTAGGCACGACTGCGGTCCGGATCACCCGTAGACTCGTGAACCCGAGCGGGCCGGCTCAGCCGGCCCGCTCGTTTCCAGCTCGCGAGCAGAGGACGCGATGAGGGCATACGGAGGCGGGTCGCGGCTCGCGGCAAGACGGCCTGCAAAGTGGGTGACGATCGCCCTGTTCCTCGTGCCTGCCCTGACGCTGTATCTCGTCTTCGTCCTCGTCCCGATCGTCCAGGCTGCCCATTTCAGCCTCTACAAGTGGAACGGACTGCAGCCCCTGACCGACTTCGTCGGCCTGAAGAACTACCAGACGGCCATCGCAAGCGACACCTTCAGGACGGCCGTTGCCAACAACCTGCTGATCGTCGGGCTCTCGCTCGCGATCCAGATCCCGTTCTCGCTCGGCCTGGCCGTACTCCTCAACCGCCGGTTCCCGGGCCGGGCGATCTTCCGCCTGATCTTCTTCCTTCCCTACGTCCTGTCCGAGGCGATCACCGGCATCGTCTTCTCGCTGCTCCTCAAGCCCGGATCGTTCGTCGACTCGGGGCTGCGCAGCGCGGGCCTCGGCGGCCTGGTCCAGGACTGGCTCGGCGACTCGACGATCGTGATGATCACCCTCTTCGCGATCATCTCGTGGAAGTACTTCGGCTTCCACATGATCCTCCTGCTCGCCGGCCTCCAGGGGATTCCCCACGAGATCGAGGAGGCCGCCCTGATCGACGGAGCCGATCGCCGGCAGGCCTTCCGCCACGTCACCCTGCCGCTGCTCGGACCGACCCTGCGCGTGTCGGTGTTCCTCTCGATCATCGGGGCCCTCCAGCTCTTCGACATGGTCTGGGTGATGACCGCCGGCGGACCCCTGAGCGCCTCGAACACGATGGCGATCGCGATGTTCAAGGCCGGCTTCAAGAACACCCAGATGGGGTTCGGGAGCGCCCTTGCCGTGATCCTGTTCATCTTCGGCCTCATCGTCGCCCTCGCCTATCAGCGCTTCGTGCTGCGGCGCGACGTCGAGGGCGCCGTGACGGTCTACAACGGCTGATGGCGTGGCCACGAGCGCCTCGTCCACGACCCGCCCGACGGCTCGCCCGATGAAACGGCTCGACCGATGAAGGGGCCGCGGGCCGCGTTCGCACGCCCCAGCCCGGCCGGGCTCGCTGCCTACGTGATCCTGGTCGTCGTGGCGGCGGCCATCCTGGTCCCGATCGCCTACGCGATCCTCGGAGGCTTCAAGACCAACGGTCAGCTCGTCAGCGACCCGGTGGCGTTCCTGCCCAGCCAGTGGGTCTTCTCGAACTACACCGATGTCCTGTTCGGCAAGAACGCCGGCGCATTCTGGCGCGAGGCGGCGAACAGCCTGATCATCGCGGCGATCGCGGTCACCGTGACGGTCACGTTCGCCTCGCTCGCCGCCTTCGTCTTCGCCCGGATGGTCTTCCGCGGCCGGGAAGCGACGTACACCCTCTTCGTCTTCGGGCTGCTGTTCCCGTCGGCGGTGGCGATCCTCCCGCTGTACATCCTCATCCGCCAGCTCGGCCTGGCCGGGAACCTGCTCGGCGTCGCCTTGCCACAGGCCGCCTTCGCCCTGCCCTTGACGATCGTCATCCTGCGGCCGTTCTTCCGAAGCATCCCGACCGAGCTCGAGGACGCCGCCCGGATCGATGGCTGCAGCTCGTTCGGTTTCTTCTGGCGGGTCCTCCTGCCGCTGGCCCGACCCGCCCTCGCGACCGTCAGCGTCCTCGCGGTCGTCACGACCTGGAACGCGTTCCTCCTGCCCTTGATCCTGTTGAACGGCGCGGACCAATGGACGCTGCCGCTGGGAGTGATGAACTTCTCGACCGAATACAGCTCCGACGAGGCCCGGGTCCTCGCGTTCACGGTCGTCGCGATCATCCCGGCGATCATCTTCTATGTCGCCGCAGAGCGGCAGATCGTCGGCGGCCTGACAGCCGGCGCGGTGAAGGGCTGATGACGACGACCGAGGCGCGCTACCGCGATCCTTCGCTCCCGATCGACACCCGCGTCGCGGACCTGCTCGTCCGGATGACGCTCGAGGAGAAGCTCGCCCAGCTCGGCTCGATCTGGTCGTTCGAGCTGTTCAGCAGTGAGACGGAGCTCGATCCTGCGCGTGTTCGCAAGCGTCTCGCGACCGGGATCGGGCAGATCAGTCGGGTGGCGGGGGCGACCAACCTCGGCGCCGCCGACGCTGCCGACGCCGGCAACGCGCTCCAGCGGTTCCTCGTCGAGGAGACCCGCCTGGGCATCCCGGCGATCCTCCACGAGGAGACGCTGCACGGCCTGCTTGCCCGCGAGGCGACCTCCTTCCAGCAGTCGATCGGGGCGGCAGCAACCTTCGATCCAGAGCTCGTCGAGGCGATCGCGGCCTCGATCCGCCGACGCATGCTCGCGATCGGCGCGCGGATGGCCCTCGCGCCGGTTCTCGACCTGGCGAGGGATCCGCGCTGGGGTCGCATCGAGGAGACCTATGGCGAGGATCCCTACCTCGCCTCGGTCCTCGGGTGTGCTTATGTCCGTGGCATCCAGGGCCCGGATCTGTCCACCGGCATCGCAGCCGTCGCGAAGCATCTGGTCGGTCACGGTCTGGCCGAGGGCGGGCTCAACCAGGCACCCGCCCATATCGGCTCCCGTGAGCTGCGCGACGAGCAGCTCTTGCCGTTCGAGGCGGCCGTCCGGACGGCGGGTCTGGCCGGCGTGATGCCCGCCTATTGCGACGTCGACGGCCTGCCGTGCCATGCCTCGCACGAGCTGCTGACGACGATCCTGCGCGAGGAATGGGGCTTCGATGGCGTCGTCGCGTCCGACTACACCGCCGTCCAGATGCTCGTCGGCGAGCACCGGCTGACCGCGGATCTCGGGACGGCGGCGGCGATGGCCCTCGGTGCCGGAATGGACAGCGAGCTGCCGACGACCGCGGCGTACGGGGAGCCGCTGCGCGAGGCCCTGGCCGACGGGCGCATCGACATCGACGTCGTCGATGTCGCCGTCGGGCGGACGCTTCGGCTGAAATTCCGGCTCGGACTGTTCGAGCGGCCATATGTCGAGCTCCCCACGACCGCCGCGCTGGCCGCCTTCGAGGCCGACGAGCGGACACTCGCACGCGACCTCGCCCGGCGCTCGCTCGTCCTCGTCGAGAACCGCGGGGTCCTGCCGCTGGCATCCGATCTCGCCCGGATCGCGGTGGTCGGGCCGATCGCCGACAGCGCCCGCGACCTGCTCGGCGACTACGCCCACCTCCCGCACATCGAGACGCTGGCCGAGCTCCGCCATCGGGCGAACCCGTTCGGGTTCCCCTCGAGCGAGGTCATCAACCCGGTCGACGAGCTATCCGGGCACCCGACCGTCCTCCGAGCGATCCAGGAGCGGTTCGGCGCTCGGCGCGTCGTCCACGCCCGTGGCTCGGGCCTGCTCGACGGGTCCGACGCGGAGATCGCGGAGGCCGTCGCGGCGGCCCGCGCCGCCGATGTCGCGATCGTCGTCCTCGGCGAGCGATCCGGGCTGACCGAGGACGCGACGACCGGCGAGTCCCGCGATCGGCGCGACCTCGGGTTGCTCGGCCGCCAGCAGGAGCTGCTGGAGGCCGTCGTCGCGACCGGCACGCCGACCGTCCTCGTCGTGGTGAGCGGGCGTCCGCTGGCGATCCCGTGGGCGGCCGAGCAGTGCGCGGCCGTGCTCCTGGCGTGGGTCCCGGGTGAGGCAGGCCCGGCGGCGATCGCCGACGTGCTGGCGGGCGATGTCGACCCGGGTGGGCGGTTGCCGGTCACGATCCCGCGCCATGTCGGCCAGGTGCCCCTGACCTATCGCCACCACCCGACCGGCGGTCAGTCGCACTGGAAGGTCGATTACGTCGACGGCCCGACGTCCCCGCTGTGGCCGTTCGGCCACGGTCGTTCCTACACGACCTTCGCGATCGACCATCTGCGGATCGACCGGACCGTGCTCGACACGAGCGGCGACGTCGCGACGATCCGGGTCGATGTCACGAACACCGGGTCGCGTCCGGGCGACGAGATCGTCCAGCTCTACCTCCGCGACGAGGAGGCGACGGTTGCCCGGCCGATTCTCGAGCTGCGCGGCTTCCGGCGGATCCATCTTGACCCGGGCGAGTGCCGGACAGTCGCCTTCCGCGTCTCGACCGAGCAGGTCGCGCATATCGACGCGAACCATCGGCGGGTCGTCGAGCCGGGCGCGGTCGGCGTCCACCTCGGGCGCTCGTCGGCCGACCTGGCGCTCCATGGGGAGCTCACCCTGATCGGGCCGGTGGTCGAGCTCGTGGAGCGAACCGAGTACGTGACGGCCGCCAGCGTCGAGTGATCGGGCGGCCACCCGCCCCCGTCATCCTCAGCCGCCGGCGACGATCCGGTCGGTGAAGTCGCCGGTCGCGGGGTCCTTGAGGATCAGCTTCGTCCGGCCGTCCGGCAGGAGCTCGCGCTTGATCACGGTCTGGCCCTCGTACGTCTCGGGCGTCTTCGCGATCCGGGCGGTCGTCCCGCCGCGCCACTCGAACAGCTCGACCGGCTCCCATGAGCGGCTCTTCGCCGACCGGTAGCAGGCGTCCATGACCGCATTCACGACATAGCCGTCGTAGAGCGTCTCGCGCGGCGGCCGGCCGGCCTCCATCGCGTCGAACATGTCCGAGAACATGTCGATGTAGCCGAGCTCGGACACCTCGTCGCCGACCGGGAACAGCCAGCCGGCCGCGGTCTCGGCCTTCTCCGCGACGTAGCCCGCGCCGCCGCCTGCGGTGAACATCTCGAACCCGGTCCGCAGGAAGTGGTTCAGCCAGATCGTCCCGTGGGTCCCGGCGACCTCGTCGCGGAGGTCCATCCCGCCGCGGAACGTCCAGCTCACCTCGAACTGGCCGATCGCACCGGACTCGAACCGGACGAGGGCGATCGCGTTGTCCTCGTCGTCGATCGGGTGGACGAGGGTGTCGGTCGTGCACATCACCTCGACCGGCCGGTTGCCCTTGCCGACGAAGGTCCGGATGATCTCGATGCAGTGGCAGCCGAGGTCGATGATCGCGCCGCCGCCGGTCAGCCGGCCGTCCCAGAACCAGGCGCTGTGCGGCCCCGGATGGGTCTCGCGGGAACGGACCCAGGTCACGTCGCCGATCGCGCCACCCTCGACCGACTTGACCGCCTTGAGGGTCTTCGGGGTATAGCAGAGGTCCTCGAGATAGCCGCCGAAGACGCCCGCCTTCTCGACGACCTCGAGCATCCGGCGAGCCTCCTCGGCCGTCCGCCCGAGTGGCTTCGTGCAGAGGACGGCCTTGCCCGCGGCGGCCGCCAGCGAGACGGCCTCCTCGTGGAGGTAGTTCGGTAGGCCGATGACGACGGTGTCGGTGTCGTCGTGCTCGATCCCCGCCTTCATGTCGGTCGTGTGCTCCGGGATCGACCAACGGTTGGCGAACGCCGCCCCGCGCTCCTCGGACCGCGAGAACACGACTCGGACGTGGTCGCGGCCGCGTTGGCCGTGGAGGGTCGCGGTGTAGAAGTCGCCGATGAGCCCGGTGCCGAGCATCGTGACGTGGTGGGCTTGCATCGAGCGTCTCCTCTCAGTCGTGGGTGGTGGCGGCGGAGGCGGAACCTGACCGGACGATGTCGCGGCCGGCGACGAGGGCGTGGAGCTTGGCGACGGCGAGGCGGCGGGCGGTCTGGCTGAAGCCGCAATCGGGGACGAGGGCGAGGCGCTCCGGCGGGACGCCGGTCGCGAGGATGGCCTCGATCCGGGCGGCGACCTCGGCGCCTGTCTCGACATGGGAGCTCTTGACGTCGATCACCCCTGCGGCGACGTCCCGGCCGGCATCGCTGATCTCGCGCAGGAGCCCGATCTCGCTCATCTCGCGATTGGCGAACTCGAGGACGAGCTCGTCGACCGCGAAGGCGAGCATCGCGTCCAGGATCGGCCGGTAGGAGCGGGGCGCGAGCGGCCGGCCGAGGAAGTTTCCGAAGCAGAGATGGGCACCGAGCCGGGCTCGCCCGACGGCTGGCTCGATCGCGGCGTTGAACAGGGCGACGAAGTCCGCGGGCGCGTCCGGGTGGATCGCCGGCGAGGGCTCGTCGACCTGGATGATCGTGGCCCCGGCGTCGATCAGCCCGCGGAGCTCCGCCGCGACGATCGGGACGAAGGCCTCGGCGGCGGCGACCCGGGTCGCGTAGACCTGGCCGTCGCCGTACGCGAGGCGGCCGGACAGCGTGTATGGCCCGGGCAGGGTCACCTTGAGCGGGCGCTCCGTCCGGATGCGCGCCGCGGTGTACTCGGCGACCACGCCGAGCCCGTCCGGCGCGGAGATCGGATCGTCCACGGCGAAGCGATGCAGCCCATCGTGGGCGCCGGCGCCGAGACGCCGGTCGGGCGGCAGGGGCCGGACGCCGGTCAGGTGGCGATAGAACTCAGCCGTGAAGAAGCCCGCCCGACGCATCTCGCCGTCGCTGATCACGTCGATCCCGGCCCGCTCCTGGTCGCGGATCGCGAGGTCTACGCCGTCGTCGAGGAGCTCCGCGAGATCGGCCGGGCCGTACTCGCCGCGCACGGCCGCCGCGATCCCGTGGGCGAACCAGCCCGGGTGCGCGTGCGACCCGACGACGCTGGTCAGGAGCGGTGCCTGGCTCATCGGCCTCCCTCGGCGAACACGAACGCCCGGGCTGGATTGTCGACGAAGAAGCCGTTCCGGAGCGCGGCGTCCAGGCCTCGCTCGTCCATCGCCGCGCTGAACTCGTGGAGCAGGTAGGGCAGCCCGGGCGAGCCGCCGAAGGCCCGGTAGTAGCGCTGTCGAGCGGCATCCATGCCGAGCATGACCTGGTCGGCATGGCCGTCGGCGACCGCCCACTCGAGGAGCCGGAGCGTGCCGTTCGAGCCGCTGCCCCAGCGGAACGCCTGGTCGTAGACCGCGAACGCGCCGCTGGCGAACAGCTCGCGGTGGTAGCCGCGGTCGACGACCTTGTCGACGTGGCTCAGCGAGATCCGCTCGGCGGCGACCCCCGCGTCGACCAGGACCCGGATCTGCTCGAGCGCGCCGGTCCCGCCCTCGCAGTGGGTGTGGAGCGGGGCGCCGGTCCGGGCATGGGCGGCGGCCGCGGCCCGGAAGATCCGCAGGTCGCGTGCCGAGGGACCTCCCTCGCTGCCGCCGATCTTGATGATCCCGGCCCGGATTCCGGTCCGGTGGACGATCGGACCGGTGTAGTCGCGCTCGTCGATCCCGATCTCGATGTCGGCCGCGAACAGGTCGGTCAGCTCGTCCTCCGGGGCGCGGAGGCTCCAGTGCGACGGGCCGGTGAACTTCTCGTGATGGAGCCCGGTCGCCGCCACGATCTGGACCCCGCTCCGGAGCGAGAGCTCGGCCAGCTTGGCCGGGTTGCGGCCGCAGTCGGCCGGCATCGCGTCGATGGCCGTCCGCAGGCCGGCGGCCGCGGCATCGTCCAGCTCGGCCGCCATCCGGTCGACGTCGGCAAGGAGGAAGTCGGGCGACAGCTCGACCGGCCGGCCGCCGTCGATGATCAAGTGCTCGTGGGCATACGTGATGCCCAGGTCGCGCGGTTCGATGTCGCCGAGGACCGTCCGGACGAAGGTCATGCGACAGGCTCCAGGGCGAGATCGAGGACCGCGCCGTCGGCGGCGAGACGGGCGCGCAGCTCGGCGGCGACGACCGATCGGACGGCGCCTTCCGGCGACGCGGCCGCCGCCATCGCCGCCGCGGTGCCCGCTGCCTGGCCCATCGCCATGCACTGGGCCATCGACCGGACCGACGCATGGGCATCGTGAGTGGCCGAGAAGCAGCGACCGGCGACGAGGACGTTGACGGCGTCGCGGACGACGAGGGTCCGGTAGGGGATCCCGACCGCGGAGCCCGGCGGCAGGTACGCCCAGCGCGTGTCGGGGCCCGCCCGGTGGTCCTCGATCGGAGCGCCACACAGTCCGATCTGGTCGTCGAACTGGCGGGCCGCGACGACGTCGTCGCGGGTCAGGCGGGCGTCGCCGAAGACGCGCCGGGTCTCGCGGATGCCGATCTGGGTGCCGAGCGCGACCAGCGAAGCGGCCTCGTAGCCCGGAACCCGATCGACGAGGAAGCGGGCGTACTCGAGGGCCTGGCGGCGACCGGCGATCTCGGCGGCGGTCAGGAAGTCCGGGTCGGTGGTGTTGACGGGACCGCCGTCGTCCGGCCGACGCTCGTTCGGCTCGAGACGGGTCATGATCGTCGCCGTCACGCCGTCGATCGGGGTGACGTGATCCGAGCCGTCGCGGCGGGGGAGGTCGTAGCCGTCGGCTGCTGCCGCGGTCATGAGCGCGTGGAGCTCGTCGGTCCGGAGCACCCGGCGCCGGTCGCGATCGACGTTCGCCATCCGGAAGGTCGTGGTCAGGGTCTGGGCGGGGTCGAACTCGCCGGCGGTCTCGAAGCCGAACCCAGCGAATGCGCACAGGTCGGCGTCGCCGCTCGCGTCGACGAAGACGCGCGCTGTTACTCGGCGCAGGCCGGCCTTGGTGGCGACGACGATCGAGCGGACCCGCCCGCCGCCGTCGACGTCGACGTCCTGGAGCATCGCGTGGAGGAGGATGCGCACGCCGGCGGCGATGACGAGCTGTTCCCAGACGACCTTCAGGTGCTCGGCGAGATAGGTGATGCCGGTCCCGGCGCCGTAGGTGTTCGGTCGCTCGACGACCGGTCCGAGCCCGCGGAGCCCGGCAACGACCTCGTCGGCGATCCCGCCGACGACCTTGCGCGACGCGTCGCCCGGCGTCCAGAAGCCGTAGATGGTGTCGAGGACCGCGGTGCTCGTGCCGCCGAGGAACGGCAGCTTCTCGACCAGCACCACCGAAGCCCCGCCGCGGGCAGCCGCGATCGCCGCCGTGGCACCGGCCGAGCCGGAGCCGACGACGCAGACATCAGCGTCGGCGATCACCGGCAGGTCGGCGATCCAGGCCCTGCTCACGGAGACACCGAGGCGACCGACCAGCCGCCGTCGACCTTCAGGAGCTGGCCGGTGATCGCCCGCGACTCGTCCGAGAGAAGGAACACCGCCGCGTGGGCGACCTCGTCGGGGTCCATCATCTCGCCCGCGAGCGGCTGCTTGCGTACGCCGTACGCGCGGATCGCCAGGTCCCCTGCCGCGCGTCGCGCCATGGGTGTCATGGTCAGCCCCGGCGCGACGACGTTCACCCGGATCCGGTCGGTGAGGTAGGCCGCCGCCATCGTCATCATCAGCGCGTTGATCGCACCCTTCGCGGCCGCGTACGCGTGCGTCGCGAAGAACTCCGGCGCGGGGTTCGTGGCGGTGACGCTGCCCATCAGCAGGATCGAGCCGCGCGTCCCGGACTCGTTCGGTTCCTGGACCCGCATCCGCCCGACGACGCTCCGGCATACGAGCGCCTGGGTCGTCAGGTTCAGCTCGAGGGTCCGGTCCCAGGCCTCGCGGCCGACCGTGTGGATCGGTCCGTCGCCGAACCGCCGGCCGCTCCCGCCGGCGACCGAGAACAGGCCGTCGATCCGCCCGAACCGCCCGACGCACGCCTCGATCGCCGCGTCCACGGCGGTCTCGTCGGTCAGGTCGGCGGCGATCCAGCCGGCCGTGCCCCCATCCGCCTGGATCCGTTCGGCGAGCGTGCGGGCATGGTCCGCGGTCCGCGACACGACGAAGACGTCCGCACCCTCGGCGGCGAACCGTTCCGCGGACGCCGCGGCGATCCCCGTGGAGCCGGTGACGAGGCAGACGCGACCGGCGAGGCGATTCACGCGAGCAGTCCTCGAGCCGTCGCCGCATCCGTGACCAGGCTGCCGACGACGCCACTCAGGAGCGCGCCGCGGATCGCAACGATCTTGGCCGGTCCGGCGGCGACAGCGACGACGTGTGGCACCCGGCGCAGCTGGTCGATCGAGATCGCGATCGCCCGCCCGGCAAGGTCCGTTGCCACGAACGCGCCGTCGGCAGCGAAGGGATGGACGAGCAGGTCGCCGACGGCGCCGAGCCCGGCCAGCCGGCGGACCTCGTCCGCGCCGAGCGAACCGGAGCCGAGCAACGACGAGCTCGGTGCGGCGGCGCCGGTCCCGAAGGCGCCGATGCCGAGCAGGGCGACGGCGAGCTTGTCGAATCGTCCGACGGTGGCGGCGACCTCCGGCTGGCGAATGAGGGCGGCGCGGAGGTCGGCCGACTCGACGAAGGCCGGCGCGTGGATCCGATGGTGGCGACCGCCGAGCCGCTCGGCGAGGACCCGCGTCAGGTCGCCGGGATCGTTGCCCGCGTCGAGGCTGGTCGAGCTGCCCGCCAGCTGGACCACGTCGATGGTCGCGTCGTCGCGGGCGGGCATCGCCTCGACGACGCGCGCGACCGTCGTACCCCAGGCGACCCCGATCGCGTCGCCGCGACCGACGAGCCCGTCGACCACGTCGGCGCCGAGACGGGCGACCGCGAGATCGTCGCCGTCGGCAGCGGCCACGAGGCACTCGCCGATGCCATAGCGCGACATCACCCGTCGGCCGAGATCCCGATCCTGCCCGGGCGCATCCCGGAACTCGATCCGGACGATGCCATCGGCGAGGGCCTGGTCGAGCAGGCGCGCAACCCGGAAGCGGGAGATCCCGAGCCGGTCCGCGATCTCGACCTTCGTGAGCTGGCGCTCGAAGAACAGCCGCGCGACCTGGCCGGCGAGCTCGGCGGTCGGCGCCGGGCCGTCGGCGGCCGCGGCCGCGCGCTCGGTCGTCATCGGATCGCACCGATGTCGGCGACGAGCGTCCGTCGCTGGTCCGATGTCAGTCGCCCGATCGCCGAGCCGATCCCGACCGCGACGGCGCCGGCCGCCAGGAACGCGACCGCGTTCGACGCGTCGACGCCGCCGGTGACGATGGTCTCGACTTCCGGCAGAGGGCCGCGCAGCTCGCGGATGTGGCTCGGCCCGAGCGACGAGCCGGGGAACAACTTCACGAACGTCGCCCCGGCGCGCCACGCGCCGTCGATCTCGGTCGGGCTGTAGGCGCCGGGCACGAACGGGAGACCCGCCGCGAGGGCCGCGTCGAGCACGGCCGGATCGAGCACGGGACTGACGCCGAAGACCGCGCCGGCGCCAATCGCCGCACGGAGCTGGTCGGTCGTCCGGATCGTGCCCGCGCCGACCCAGCCGGTCTCGCCGAGGTGGGCCCGGACCGCCCGCAGGTCCGCCGCGGCGTCGACCGCGTCGAAGGTGATCTCGAAGATTCGAACGCCGTCCGCGGCCAGCTCGTCGACGAGTTGGAGCAGTCGCTCCCGTGGCGCGATCCGGCGGAGGACCGCGATGAGCCGATGGTTGCGGATCGCGACCGCGACCGCGCTCGAGCGCAGCAGGAGCGAATCGACAGGCACCGAGCGAGGATAGGCTTGTGACCAGATGAGCGTCAACCGCTCAGATGAGCAAGTTCCGCGGAAGGCGGCCCTCGCGATGTGCGTTCAATGAACCTATGCGACGTCCCGGATAGCAGCGGCGCCACGAACGGTCCGGATTGGCGCATCAGATGCACGAAGCCGACCGATTCCTGCCGCCCCAGGAGCGAATCGGCGTCCGTGGTGGACTGTTCGGTCGCGTAGGTTCATCTGGCGCACGTGAATCCCGGAAAGGCGCATCGGATGCACGAAAGCGACGGCGAGAGACGGCATCGGCGGCCTGGATCCGGGTCGAGACGGATGGACGTGCCGGACGAGTCCAGCGCATTGACGCCGCGTGGATCGCCGCGTATGATTCCCGGCATCCCCGACCGGCCTGCGCAGCGGAGCGATTCCGCGCGGCATCCAGCCCGGACGCGGATCTCGACTCCCTGCCCACGACTCTCCTGAGGGAATTTCCCACCCATGCCCCAACTCGGTCCCGACCAGCGTTCCCGGAATCGGCGGCCGCGCCGTCGCAACCAGGTGTCGTCCCGCGCCCCCGTCACCGAGTACGAGGAGCAGCAGGAGCTCGAGGCATCACGCGAGCGAAACGACCTCGACGTCTCCGACCTGCGGGAGATGAGTGTCCCCGAGCTCCGCGCGGTCAGCCAGGACCTGGAGCTCGAGACCGGTACCCAGGAGCGCAAGGACGACCTCGTCGAGCGGATCCTCGAGCGCCAGACCGAGCGCGCCGGCCACGCCTACGCGAGCGGCATCCTCGACATCGTCGACGAGGGCTTCGGCTTCATGCGCCGGCACGGCCTCCTGCCGAGCCCGGACGACGTCTACGTCAGCTCGAGCCAGGTCCGCCGGTTCGGCCTGCGGATCGGCGATCGCGTCAGCGGCGCGGTCCGCGCCCCGCGCGAGGCCGAGAAGTACTGGGGCATGCTCCGGGTCGACGCGGTCAACGGCGTCGACTCCGACACCGCCCGTCGGCGGCCCGTCTTCGGCGACCTGACGCCGATCTTCCCGCTCGAGCTGATCAACCTCGAGAACGATCCGAAGAACCTCAGCCAGCGGCTGATCAACATCGTCAACCCGCTCGGCAAGGGCCAGCGCGCGCTGATCGTCAGCCCGCCGAAGGCCGGCAAGACGATGCTGCTCAAGCACATCGCCAACGGCATCAGCACCAACTACCCGGACATCCTTCTGATGGTCGCCCTGATCGGCGAGCGGCCCGAGGAGGTCACCGACATGCGGCGGGGCGTCAAGGGCGAGGTCATCAGCTCGACCTTCGACGAGCCGACCGAGAACCACACCCACGTCGCCGAGATGGCCCTCGAGATCGCCAAGCGCCAGGTCGAGACCGGCCGCGACGTCGTGATCCTGCTCGACTCGATCACCCGTCTTGCCCGCGCCTACAACCTCGCCCTGCCGCCGTCCGGCCGGACGCTGTCGGGCGGCATCGACCCGATCGCCCTCTATCCCCCGAAGCGGTTCTTCGGCGCCGCCCGGAACATCGAGGAGGGCGGGTCGCTGACCGTCATCGCGACCTGTCTCGTCGACACCGGCTCGCGGATGGATGACGTCATCTACGAGGAGTTCAAGGGCACCGGCAACTCTGAGCTCATCCTCGACCGGAAGCTGGCCGAGAAGCGGATCTTCCCCGCGATCGACGTCCAGCGATCCGGCACCAGGCGCGAGGAGCTCCTGCTCGAGGAGCCCGTCCTCAAGATGGTCTGGACGATGCGCCGGATGCTGTCGGCGGTCGGGACGAATGAGGGCATCGAGCTCCTCCTCAACCGGCTCGCGAAGACCGACAACAATGTCCAGTTCCTCGGCTCGCTGACCAAGAGCCTCGAAGCCTCTTAGGCCGTACCGCTCACATCGGCGGTCGCGCCTGAGCACGCCATCGCGGCGTTGCGCCCTGCGCTGACGCACTCATGCGCGGCGAACGCAGTCCGGGTCGGGTGTTCTGGCCGCCCCTCGCGATGAACACAGCACGGGCGGCGCGTGCCCGGTGCGACAGCCGTGGTTTGCGTGGCCGTTACCAGTCTGTTACATTTTGCCCGAAGTCGACAGCTCGCTGCATGCGGGCTCGGCCGCGGACAGAGACCCCCAGCTCGAAGACGCGACCCTCTCGGACGGTTCTGACCAAGCGCCCATCCCACGCGCTTCCATCCCCGCGTTGACCGTCCGGTTTCACCAGGAGACCGTATTGCGCAACGCAACGGTCGGTGTGCAGCGCCTCATTGCGCGCCTGCGACCCGACCCGGGCCACCGCCCAGCGGCGGCCGTCACATTCCAGCGACGCAGCATTTCGATCGCGCGCAGCCTCCGCGACGGATCGATGAGCCGTCCCCGCCTGTCGGGTGAGCGCCTCGTCACCGTCACGGCCGTCGGGCTCGTCGCCGTCGCGCTCGTGCTCAGCAACATCGGCACGGGCATGGCGTCTGGCTCGACCGGCAACACGAACGGCCCCGGAAACGAACCCCGGATCGCCCTCGGCGGTGCGGTGTCGGGCCTCGACAACACCGCCCAGGGCGGGATCGACGACCGGATCGCGAGCGAAGGCGCCGTCACCGGGCTCGCCGGCGCCGACCTGACGGATGGCTCCTTGGGCCTCGTGGCCGACGACCAGGCCGCGATCGACGGGCCGTTCAGCTCCGACGGGATGCTCCTGAAGCCTGTCTCGGTCGACACCACCGTCGCCGACGGTGCGGATCTCCTGCGCACGTATCGGGTCCGCTCCGGCGACACCCTGACCGGCATTGCCAGCAAGTTCCACGTGTCGATGATGACCGTCTGGTGGGCGAACGAACTCAAGAACAAGAACGACCTCAAGATCGGCCAGACGCTGACGATCCCGCCGGTCAACGGCCTCGTCGTCACGGTCCGGACGAGCGACACCCTCGAGACGCTCGCTGCGAAGTACCACGCCGACCCGGCCGACATCGTCGCCGTCAACGAGCTCGCCGATCCGGTCCTGGTCGTCGGCCAGACCCTGACGATCCCTGGCGCCCGGTCGGCTCAGATCCCGACGCCGAAGCCCACCAAGGCGCCGACCAAGAAGCCCGTCGTCCACTCGTCGGGTGGCGGCAACAGCGGTTCGACGCGACCGCCGGCGTCCTACTCGGGCGGCAAGTTCGCCTGGCCCGTCGCCGGCGGCTACATCAGCCAGTACTTCCACTACGGGCACTACGCGATCGACATCGCCGCCGACCAGGGCACGCGCGTGACGGCGGCGGCGTCCGGGTCGGTCATCTTCGCCGGCTGGAAGAACAATGGCGGCGGCTACCAGGTCTGGATCGCCCACGGCTCCGGGCTGTACACGACCTACAACCACATGTCCTCCATCTCGGTCGGGCGCGGCCAGTCCGTCGGCCGCGGCCAGCAGGTCGGACGGGTCGGGATGACCGGCAATGCGACCGGCCCGCATCTCCACTTCGAGGTCTGGCGGGGGATGATCTGGGACGGCGGCGTCCGGGTCAACCCGTTGATCTACCTCTGATCGACTGACCCGTCCCGCGACGCGCCGTCGGCTCGGAGGAGGGCCGACGACGCGGCGCGGGCCGGTCGCCCGGAACGATCGCCATCGGCGGCTTGGAGCTCGCCCGATGGCGATGATCCGCCGGTGATCGTGGTCGGACCGATCGGATGCGACAATCCAGCTGATGTTTCTCGACCGCGTCAAGATCTTCGTCAAGGCCGGCGCGGGCGGTGACGGTGCGGCGACGTTCCGCAAGGAGGCCCACGTCCCCCGGGGCGGCCCCGACGGCGGCGACGGCGGTCGCGGCGGCTCGATCCACGTCCAGGTCGATGCCGGCCAGACGACGCTCCGCGACTTCCGGTTCAAGCACCATTTCAAGGCGACATCCGGCGGCCGCGGCTCGGGATCCCGCCGACATGGCGCAGCCGGCGACGAGCTGTTTCTTGACGTCCCGCCGGGCACCGCGATCTTCGACGACGAGACCGGCGAGCTCCTCGCCGACCTGGTCGCGGTCGGCCAGGTCGCGATGATCGCCCGCGGCGGCCGCGGCGGGCTCGGCAACACCCACTTCAAGACGTCGACCCACCAGGCGCCCAAGCACGCCCAGAAGGGCGAGCCCGGCGAGGAACGCTGGCTCCGCCTGGAACTCCGGCTGATCGCCGACATCGGGCTCGTCGGGCTGCCGAACGCGGGCAAGTCGACACTGTTGGCCGCCCTGACCGCGGCCACGCCGAAGATCGCGGACTACCCGTTCACGACGCTCGAGCCGAATCTCGGAGTGATGGACCTCGCCGGCCCGGACGATCCGGCCGGCGACGAGCGGCGGCCCTCGATCGCCGACGTGCCGGGCCTGATCGAGGGCGCTTCGCTCGGTGCCGGCCTCGGCCATGCGTTCCTTCGTCACGTCGAGCGGACGCGGATCCTCATCCATATGGTCGACGGCTCCGGCCGCGATCCGGAATGGGATCACGACGTCATCCGCGAGGAGCTCCGGGCCCACGACCCGGCGTTGCTCGAGAAGCCGCTTCTGGTCGTCTTCAACAAGCTCGACCAGCCGACGGCGGTCGAGGCCTGGCCGGCCTTCCGCGCCGCGCGCCTCGCCGCCGGGCAGGACGTCGTCGCGATTTCGGCGACCGATGGGACGGGCGTCGACGAGTTGCGCGATCGGATCGCCGACCTCCTGCCGGGCGCCGACGAGCGCGACCTACCGCCCGAACCGGCCGGGGTCGTCGTCCACCGGATCGAGGCGATGGGTGACGGCTTCAGCGTCGAACAGCTGGAGGACGGCGTCTTCCGGGTCCGCGGCAAGCGGATCGAACGGGTCGCCGCCCAGACGAACTTCGAGGTCGAGGAATCTGCCGAGCGCTTCCAGCGCGACCTCGCCCGGCTCGGGATCGACGACGAGTTGCGACGGGCCGGGGTCACGGCCGGCGACGTCGTCAGGATCGGCGCGACCGAGCTGACATGGGAGGCGCAGCCCTGGGAGGAGCGGTGACGGCCGCGCCCGGGCCGGTTCAGGTCCGGCCGGGATCGATCGGCATCCTCGGCGGCACCTTCGACCCGTT
Organism: Candidatus Limnocylindrales bacterium; assembly: GCA_036262455.1. Classification (GTDB taxonomy): domain Bacteria; phylum Chloroflexota; class Limnocylindria; order Limnocylindrales; family CSP1-4; genus CF-46. Next base: position 19,151 of record DATAIW010000076.1, read on the forward strand.
CCACGCCGGCCACCTGGCCCTCGCCCGGGCGGCCCGCGACCAGCTCGGGCTCGAGCGCATCCTCGTCGTCCCGGCTGCCGTGCCGCCGCACAAGCGGGATCGGCCGATCAGCCCTGCTGCCGTCCGGCTCGCCCTGGTCGAGGCCGGGATCGCGGGCGAGCCGCGGCTCGAGGCGAGCCGGATCGAGCTCGACCGCGACGGGCCGTCGTGGACCGTCGTCACGGTCGCCGACCTGGCAGCCGCGGAGCGTGCGGCCGGACGCGAGCCCGACCTGACCGTGATCCTGTCGGTCGAGTCGTTCGCCGGCCTTCCGACGTGGCACGAGCCGTTGCGCGTGCTCGACCTCGCCCGGATCGCCGTCGCTCCGCGAGCCGGCCACGAGCCGCCCGATCCGGCCTGGATCGCGGCGAACTTCCCCGGTCGTGAGGACCGGATCCTCGTCATCGACGGCCCCAGGGTCGACGTCTCCGCGTCGGAGGTCCGGCGTCGTGCCGCCACCGGCGAATCGCTCGCCGGCCTCGTCCCGCCGGGCGTCGCGAAGGCCATCGCCGCCGATCGGCTGTATCGTCACCCCGAACCCCAGGAGGATGAATCGATCGTGACTGACTCCGCGCCCCTCGCCGGGACGCCCGCCGACCAGCCGTCGGCAACTGCCCATATCCCCCGCCCGGACGGCCTGCCCAGCCGCGATGCGGCCGCCGCCGTGGTCCCCGCCGCTGAGCGGCCGTCCCTCGACATTGCCCGGCGGATCGTCGAGCTGGCCGAGGACAAGAAGGCGGCGGACATCATCCTGCTCGACCTGACCGGGCTCACGACGCTGGCCGATGCCTTCGTGATCTGCTCCGGAGGCTCCGAGCGCCAGCTCGACGCGATCGCGGACGGCGTCATCGAAGGCATGCGGTCCGAGAAGGTCCGCCCGATCGGCCGCGAGGGGACCGCCGCGTCGCACTGGGTCCTGGTCGACTTCGGGGCGGTCGTCGTCCACATCTTCACGCCCCCGGAGCGCGAGTACTACTCGCTCGAGAAGCACTGGGCCGAGGCGCGAACCGTGCTGCGAGTTCAGTAGCTGTCGCACCTGAGCACGCCATCGCGGCGTTGCGCCCTGCGCTCCTCGTTCACGACCATCCGAGGTCGCTCGCTCCGGTGCTCGGGCGCGCCTTGCGCTGACGCACTCATGCGCGACGAACGCAGTCGCGTGTCTGGCTCTGCGCGCGGCGGCTCGGCTCCTGATCACGAATCTCGGACGGAATCCCTAGCCCGAGTACCGCCCCCGTGGCGGTACCGTCGGGTCATGTCGGCGGGCGGTGCTGGACGGCAGCATCCGTGGCAGGTGGTCGATCGATGATCGACCCGGCCACGAGGCTCAGCAGATCCGCCGATGTCCC
>DATAIW010000077.1:0-9860 GCA_036262455.1 Candidatus Limnocylindrales bacterium
CGTCGATCTCCATCTGGACGTAGGCGTGAGGCGCCTGGAGGGCGCGGGTCATCTGGGCGGCGATGCCCTTCCGCATCTGGGTCAGCGGAACGAGAACTTCGTCGGCGCCGGCCGGGAATTCGATGCCGGGCGCGGCCTTGACCGCGGCGCCGACGAGGTTCTCGTTGCGCTGACCCAGATGCGGAAGGGCATCGCCGCCCAGATGACCCGCGCCCTCCAGGCGCCTCACGCCTACGTCCAGATGGAGATCGACGCGACGAGGCTGGTCGCCTTCCGCGAGAAGAACAAGAATGGCTACCAGGCGAAGGAGGGGATCGGCCTCAGCTTCGTCCCGTTCGTCGTCAAGGCCGTGGCCGTCGCCCTGAAGAAGACGCCGACATTCAATGCCAACTGGACCGAACAGGGCCTGATGGCCAAGCGCCGGGTGAATATCGGCGTTGCCGTGGCGGTCGATGACGGCCTGATCGTTCCCGTCATCCGCGACGCGGACCAACTCTCGATCCATGGCCTGAATGTCGCGATCGCCGACGTTGCCGCCCGGGCGAAGGCCAACAAGCTCCGCCTCGACGACTTTGGCGGCGGGACATTCACCGTCGACAACACCGGCTATCTCGGGACGAACCTCGTGATGCCGATCCTGAACGTCCCCGAGGTCGGGATCGTCACGATGGAAGCGATCACGAAGCGCCCCGTCGTGGTCTCGACGCCGGACGGCGACGTGATCGCCATTCGACCCGTGATGAACATGGTCCTCGGCGTCGACCACCGGGCCAACGACGGGGCCGGCGGCGCGGCCCTCCTGCGCGACATCAAGGCCTGGCTCGAGAGCGTCGGACCGGACACGGCGATCTACTGAGCGCCATCCGGACCGGCTCATGAGGCTCGTCGTCACCGGGGGAACCGGTCTGGTCGGCGGGGCCGTGATCCGGGTCCTCCGCGATCGCGGCGACACCGTCGTCGCCATCGTCCGCGACCCGAACCGCGCCGGCCATCTCGCCGAGCTCGGGGCGGTGCTGGTCCAGGACGATCTTTCGGCGGTCGCCGGTCTCACCGAGCTCCTGCGCGGTTCGGACGGCGTCATCCACGCCGCCGGCAGCTACCGGATCGGGATCCCGAAGTCCGAGCACGGGGCGATGTGGGAGGCGAACGTCGGGACGACCACCCGCGTGTTCGATGCTGCCGAGGCGGCTGCGACGCCGCGGATCATCTACGTCTCGACCGTCAACATCTACGGCAATACCCACGGCGCAACGGTCGACGAAACCGACCGGCGGGACCTCGGCGAGGCGTTCCTGAGCTGGTACGACGAGACGAAGTACGGCGCCCACGAGGTCGCCGAGCAGCGGATCGCCGCCGGCGCCCCGATCGTGATCGTCCTGCCGAGCCAGGTCTACGGGCCCGGCGACCGGTCCCTGTTCGGCGAGCAGCTCCGGCTCGCCCACGCAGGCAAGCTCCGCTACCGGGCGGTCGACGACGTCCGGATCGGTCTCGTCCACGCCGACGACCTCGCGGCCGGCATCGCCGCCGCGCTCGATCGGGGCATGCCGGGGCAGGAATACAACCTGCCAGGGCCGACGGCAAGCCTCGGCGAGGCGATCGCGATCGCCGCTCGGCTCGGTGGTCACACCGCGCCCCGGCTGCGGATCCCGATCGGCGTCCTCAATGCCATGGCGCCGCTCGGCCGCCTGATCGGAGGGCCGAACCTCGCCGAGATCGTGTCGGCGTCGGACGGGGTCACCTATCTCATGTCTCCGGCCAAGGCCGAGGCCGAGCTCGGCTTCACGACCCGCGACATCGAGACGGGGTTCCGCGACACGTTCGGCCCGGCCTGACTAGACTCACGTCGATGGCTCGCGAACTCCCGATCTTCCGTCCGCCCGGGGCCGATGCGGGCCCCCACGGCGCGCACGTCCCCGACACGATCGCGGTCGGCGGTGTCGGTCCGGCGGCGCTGACACTCCTCCGTCGGCACCCCGACTGGATCAAGGCACGGATGCCGGCGGGGGAGTCCTACCACGATCTGAAGGGTTTGCTCCGCGGCCTCAACCTCAACACGGTCTGCGAGGAGGCCCACTGCCCGAACATCGGGGAGTGCTGGGACCAGCGGACCGCGACGATCATGATCCTCGGCGACACGTGCACCCGGGCCTGCGGCTTCTGCGCCGTCAAGACCGGTCGTCCGACGTGGTTCGACGACGACGAGCCGCGTCGCGTCGCGGAGGCGGTTGGCCAGCTCGGCCTGGAGCACGTCGTCGTCACGAGCGTCGCTCGCGACGACCTGCCCGACGGTGGCGCGCGGATCTTCGCCGAGACGATCCTCGCGATGCGGGCAACCAGCCCAGGCATGGGCATCGAGGTCCTGATCCCGGACTTCGACGGCGCCGACGAGCGGCTCCGGACCGTGATGGACGCGCGGCCGGACATCCTCAACCACAACCTCGAGACGGTGAAGCGCCTCCAGAAGCCGGTCCGCAAGCGCGCCCGCTGGGATCGCAGCCTGTACGTCCTCCAGCGGGCGAAGGAGATGGCGGGCGAGATCGGCTACCCCGTCCACACGAAGAGCTCGCTCATGGTCGGGCTCGGTGAGACGCGCCCGGAGCTGACCGAGGCCTTCGGGGCGCTCCGCGAGGTCGACGTCGACATCCTGACGGTCGGCCAGTACCTCCGCCCGTCCGAGCAGCACCTGCCCCTCGAGCGCTACTACCATCCCGACGAATTCGCCGACATGAAGCGCGAGGCGCTCGCGCTCGGGTTCAAACACGTCGAGTCGGCGCCCCTCGTCCGCTCGAGCTACCACGCCCGCGACCAGGTCCCCGGCGCCGAGCTCCGGGCTCTTCGTCGTCGCCAGGCGACGCTCGATGCGGACGGCCGGATCGTCCCCGCGGCCAGCTGACGTCGCAGCCGCCGAGGAAGCCCGAACGGATCGGCGTGGAACCGGGCGTCGTCGGCGCCGTGACGCCTGACACCCGGCCCGAGCCGGGGCTGCGGGTCGCGCCAGCTCGGGTCAGCAGGCGACGATCGCTGGTCCCGCTGATGCTTGCTGCGGCAATGGCGACGCTGATCGGGCTGGCTGTCCTCAAGCCCTGGGACGCGCCGCATCCATCCACGACCGGCCCTCGCGGATCGATCGACCCGACGACGCCGGGTCTCTCGATCGCGGGCCCGTCGGCGGCGGCAGTCGCGTTCGACTACCCCACCCCCGCCGAACTCATCGCCGCGTCGGTGCCGCGAGAGGCGTGGGGGATCCGGGCGATCGTCCTGCCGTCAGGTGTCCGGCCGGCGGGCGACGGCACGGGCACCGGCCTGGACGACCGGTGGTTGTCGATCGACGTCGGGGCCGGTGCGGCCTGGGACGCCGGGGTGACCGGCACAGCCGTCGACGAGGGCGATGCCGTCCTCGCCATCGGCATCACGACTCCGCCTGACGCGATGCCGCTCGACGTTCGTTTCGCCCGGCTGGAGCCGGGCGATGCCGTTCGCAGGGTCGTGCCCCAGGCCATCCGCGGCGTCGAGCCTGGATCATGGCTCTGGTCGCCGGACCCGACCGAGGCGACCGCCGCCGGCGGCTGGCCGGCCGGGACGTACGTCATCGACGTCCTGCTCGGTCCGCGGATCGTCCGTCTCGTGACCATCGTCCCGTCCGGCGTGCCGGCCGTCGCCCGGAAGCCCCCGGTCGAGCCCGATCCGCAACGGATCGGCGATCAGCTCAGCGGGTTCGACGCGGGCCCATTCGCGCTCGGCCCACGAGGTCCGATCGCGATCGACGTCATCGCCCACGATCTGCTCGATGAGCGGCAGGCCTGGCTCGGTCCCGCGACCGGCAACCTGGAGATCAGGGCCGTCGGCAGGGTCGTCGCGGACCCGGTGTTCAGCCTCGGCTTGGTGCTCGAGCCCGGCGAACAGCTCGTCACGGTCGGCCTCGATCGCGTGGCGCCGGTCGGTGAACCCATGGACCTGGTCGAGGTTCCGGGGCCGCTCGTCCCCACCTCGACCGATTCGCCGATGACCAGCGTCCTCCTTTCCTTTGCCGATCGGGACGTGCTCGGCCCGGGCCTCTATCACCTGACCGCCGTCACCCGCCGGCCGTCCGGCGAGGAGCGATCGCGGACGTGGAACATCGAGATCGACCCGGCGACGATCCCGTCACCGCCAGGTTTCGTGCTCGATCAGATGGCCCGCTGGGTGCCGCTGATGCAGGATCCCGATCGCGTCGCCGGCCAGCCGCTCATCACCGACCGCGATCTCGGGGGGACCGATGGCGACGGAACCTGTGGCGGGTCGGCGAAGATCAGCCCATTCGACGAGTTGATCGGGATCGTCGATCCGGCAGGCGAGCGGATCACCGCCATTCGGGTGACTCCGATCGATACGATCCGGCGCGCGGACGTGGCGGTCCGGATCGCACCGGAGGCGGTCGACGGCCTGAGCCTGGTCGCGCTGCCGAGCGGGGGCATTGCCGCCCACAACTACGCTGTCATCGCCGCGACGGAGGGCCCACTGGGGTCCGGTCGTCAGATCTACACGATCTGCGTCGGGTGATGCGGCCCGTGGCGGCGCGCCGACACCGTCGTCCCACCGCCGACCAGCCGGGCGTCTCCCGTCCGTGAACGACCACGTCGACGGACCCGACGGCAGGCCGACCGAGCTCGTCATCGAGCCCACCCGGCTCGGCGGGCGGCGCTCGACCCGGCGCGGGCTCGTCACGGCAGTGGTGGCGACGATCTTCATCGGCGCGGCCGTCTGGAAGCCGTGGGACACCCGGCCCGCGGCGCCGGGTGCCAGTCCGGGCGTGGCGCCGGCCTCGGCGCCGACGGCATCGGGTGACGTGGCATTTGGATCCCCGCCACCGAGCGGCTCCGGGCACGTCCTCCCGGTCGACGGAGAGCCATTCCCCACGAATGCCGAGCTCCTTGCGGCGACGACGCGCCAGCCGACCTGGGGGGTCCGGGCAATGGTCTTCCGGACCGGCGGCCCGATCTTCACCGGCCAGCCCAACCTGGTCGAGCGCTGGGTGGGGGTCCCGGCCAACGTCGGCGATGTATCGCCCGCCCTGTCGGCGCTGGCCATCGCCCAGCCCGACGACGACGTCGCCGCGATCGGCGTGACCACCCTCGACGACGCGCTGGCGCTCGACGTCCGGTTCTGGAGCCTGCCGCCGAACGGGCCCGCGCAGCGGCTCGCTGCGATCGCGATCCAAGGGCCCGAGGCCGGGTCGTGGCTATGGCTCGCGGATCCGGCGCACGCCACCGATCGCGGGACCTGGCAGGCCGGCGCCTACGGGATCGATGTGCTCCTCGGCCCGCGCATCGTCCGGCTCCGGGCGACGATCCCGAGCGCCAGCGGGACGACGACTCGCGTCGCGACCCCGTTTGGCCAGCCGCCGTTCGCGACGATCCTCGACAGCCTCGAGCCCGGGCCGTTCGCGCTGGCCGACGGCGGCGCCGAGCCCCTGGTCGGCGGCAGCCCGCCGGTCGTCGACGAGCGCGAGGCGTGGCTCGGTCCCGCCGCGGGGCTCCCGCCTGTCGCCCACGTGGCCGCCCGCCAGGTGACCGGCTTCGGCATGCTCTTCGCCGCCGGTGACGAACCGGTCCGCGTCCACGTGCGCCAGCTCGCGCCGCTGTCCTCACCGATCGAGACCGGCGTCAACATCGTCACCGTCGAGCCGGGCCACCGCCGGGCCGTCATCGCCTGGCCCGTCTCCGGCGGCGTCGTCCCCGATGGCCTGTACCACATGACGGTCAGCTGGACGTCGGCCGGCGCGGATCATTCGGCGGAGTCGGTGATCGAGGTGCAGCCGCAGGTCGTGGCTCGCCCGCCGAATGCGCCCCTCGACGCGATGACGCGTTGGGTCGGGTTGATCGACCGCCCTGACATCGCGGCGCGCGAGCCCTTGGTCTTCGTGGACGACACGACAACGCCCGACAGATGCTCGGTTGCGCCGGTGATCAGCGGCAGCGATCCGCTGTTCGGGGTGGTCGCGCCGCCGCGCGTGTCGGTCGTCGGGGTCCGCTTGCGTCCGAGTGGCGTGGCCGAGGCCGCGGATGTCCCGATCCGCTTCGCGCCCGACGCGATCCCGCGGCTGACGGTGGTGGCGTTGCCATCGGCCGGCCTGCCGGTTCGCGCCTACGACCTGATCGTGACCCTCGGCTCGGCCGCCGGCGAGCGCGACGTCACCCGGCGGGTCTGCGTCAGCGCCCCTTGATGATCGTCGGGCTCCTGCCGTTCGTCCTCGGCAACCTCAGCAGGGCCCACCGGCGGCCACGCTGACCGCTCGGTCGTCCGGTATCCTCCGGTCGTGGCCCGTCAGCTCTCCCGCAAGATCCCGCTCGCCGAGCTCCACTGTCACCTCGGCGGGGCGGTGACGCCGGCGATCATGTGGAGCATCGCCCACGCCCAGGGGATCAAGCTCCCGACCCGCGACTACTGGGAGTTCCGCGACACGATCACCGTGTCGGAGAAGCGCAACCGCAGCTTCGACGGCTACCTCCAGCTCTTCCACTGGACGGAGCTCATCCAGAGCTCCCCGATCGCGGTCGAGCGCGCGGTCTACGAGGTCGTCGGCGGTGCCTACCGCAAGAACAACGTCACGACCACCGAGCTCCGCTTCAACCCGATGAAGCGCAACCGCGGTGGCGAGCAGGACCTCGACCACATCATCGCGGCCGCCGCCCGCGGGATGGACCGGGCGAGCCTCGAGTACCCGGTGAAGCCCGGGCTGATCTTCTGCCTCGACCGGGCGTTCCCGTTCGAGCTCAACGAGATCATCGTCGAGAAGGCGATCACGTGGCGCGATCGAGGTGTGGTCGGGGTCGACATCGCCGGACCCGAGTCGGCCACGTTCCGCGTCGCCGACTACGGCCGCCTCTTCCGGCGGGCGCGCCAGTTCGGTCTCGGGCTGACCGTCCATACCGGCGAGTCCGGCCCGGTCGACGAGGTCGCCAGGGTCGTCGAGCTGCTCGAGCCCGACCGGATCGGCCATGGCGTCAAGGCTGCCTACGATCCGCGGGCGATGGCGATGATCCGCGAGCGCGGGATCGTCCTCGAGATCTGCCCGAGCTCGAACCTCAACACCCGGGTCGTGTCCGGCTGGGAGGAGTTCCGCTGGATCTTCGACACGTTCCGGCGGAACGAGGTCCGGTTCACGATCAACACCGACGGCCCGGAGATGCTCAAGACCTACATCCGCGACGAGATGGCGTCGCTCGGTCGCTACGGGATCCTGACCGTCGAGGACCAGGAGCAGGCCGCCGCGACATCCCTCGCGGCGTCCTTCGTGCCGAACGTCTCGGATGTGCCAGCAGCCCGGATGGAGCCCGCGACCCGCGTGGCCGTCGAGCGCGAAGAGGCCTGACGCTCCGCAGCCGTCGCCGCCGTCCGCCGGGCCCGCTGTCACGCGCGGCCGTCCCGTTCGTCCACCGCACGGATCGATGGCGCACCTTGAGGCGCCGGTCCACCGGAGGTCAGGACGTCATGTCCACCCTGTCTGTAGCCCGCCGGGGGCGGCTTCTCCTCGCGAGCGTTGCGGTCGTTGTCGCGCTCGCCGTGCCGACGGCCGCGCTCGCCGATACCACCCCGGCGCCGACGATCTATCCCGCGGCGTCCAACCACGCGACGATCCGGCTCACGGGCGGCTCGGTCATCGGCCGGGTGGTGGTGAACACGCAGGTCAGCTTCACCTGCGATCCGTTCCTCGTCTTCGACTGGGAAACCGGCAGCGAGGTCGAGGTCACCACCGGCTCGCTCGAGTACGGCGCCGTCACGATCGTCCAGGCCTCCGGCCGGACGATCAACTCGGGCGAGGGCACGTTCTTCGGTGGCGACGTCGTCTGCGATGGAACGACGGTCAACCTGCGCGATGTCGCCGTCGTCGCCGGTCTCGCCCCGTGGAAGGCGGGAATGGCCGTCGCCGGAGCGCACATCTCGATCTCGAGCCCCGACTTCAATTCCAGTTCCTACGCCAGCACGGGCGCCATGTCCCTGAAGCTCGGCCGCTGAACGGTCGCCGATCGGCGAACGCGCCGCGGGCTCAGTCCCCGGCGCGTTCCTCGATTCGGTACGAGCAGCAGCGGTCGCCGCTCGCGATGTGGGTGTCGCGGACGACGTCGGCTCCGAGCACTTCGCGGAACAGGTCGAGCTCCGCATCGCAGGCCGAGCGCTGACCACGAGCGACGTCGAAGATCGCGCAGTTGTGCTCGCGCAGGCGGATCGTCCCGTCCGCGTCGATCACCGCATCGGCGAGGTAGCCCTGCTCGTCCTGGAGCACGGCCAGCGCGCCGACGCGCTCGGCCAGGCTCGCGGCGGCGCCGACCCGGTCGTCGATCTCTCGCCGGATGCGATCGCCGATCTGTCGTCGTCGCGCCTGGAAGACCTGCTCGAGGAGCTGATCGCCACCCAACGCCCCGATCGCGGCCAGGAGCCCGGCCGCGAGACCGTCGTAGTTGGACGGGAAGAGCTCCTGGGCGTCCGCCGTGACGTCATACAGGTGGCGCGGCCGGCCGACCCCGTGGCGGACGGTCTGGCGGCTGACGAAGTTCGCGGCCTCGAGCGCCCGCAGCTGCTGGAGGACGCCCGTCCGGCTGGCGCCGATTGCCGCGGCCAGCTGATCCGGAGACGCCGGTCCCTCGCGGCGGAGGCGGTCGAGGATCTCGCGGCGCAGGACGCGCGGCGAGCCTGACGACGTGGTGGGCTCGGCCCGTGACGCGACCGGGGAAGCGGCGTGCTCGGTGGCCGGGTCCATGGCCCGAAGGCTAGCACCGGGACCGATCGAGCGCGTCCGGTGCTACCCTCGGCCGCATGGATTTCGACCTGTCCCCCGAGCACAGCCTCCTCCGCTCGACGGTCCGCGGCTTCATGGAGACCGAGGTCGCCGCTGTCATCGACGAGCACGAGAAGGCGCGTCGCTTCCCGTCCGAGATCGTGAAGCGACTCGGCGAGATGGGCTGGCTGGGCATCCCCGTCGCCGAGGAGGACGGCGGGGCGGGCATGGACACGCTGGCCTACGCGATCGCGGTCGAGGAGATCAGCCGGGTCTGGGGCTCGCTCGGGATCATCGTGGCTGCCCACACGTCGCTCGGCTGCGGGCCGCTGATGATCGCCGGCACGGCCGAGCAGAAGGAGCGTTACCTCCGGCCGCTCGCCTCGGGTGCGGTGATCGGCGCCTACGGGCTGACCGAGCCGGGCGCCGGCTCGGATGCCGGCGGGACGAAGACGACGGCCCGCCGCGAGACGACCCCCGACGGCGACAGCTGGGTCATCGACGGCGGCAAGCGCTTCATCACCAACGCCGGCCAGGCCGGGACCTACATCGTCACTGCGAAGACGGGCGAAACGGCCAAGGGCGACGCGGAGATCAGCGCATTCATCGTCCCTGCCGACACGGCAGGCTTCTCGATCGGCCGGCTCGAGGACAAGATGGGTCTCCACGCGTCGGCCACGGGCGAACTCATCTTCGATGGTTGCCGGATCCCCCTCGAGAACCTCCTCGGCGCCCAGGGCGAGGGCTTCCGGATGTTCCTCAAGGTCCTCGACGGCGGTCGGATCTCGATCGCCGCCATGGCCCTCGGGCTGGCCCAGGGTGCGTACGAGGCGGCGGCTGCCTACAGCAAGGAGCGCAAACAGTTCGGCCGGGCGATCGGGACCTTCCAGGGCGTCGCGTTCATGATCGCCGACATGGCGACCGAGATCGAAGCCGCCCGCGCCCTGGTCTACCGTGCCGCGTGGCTCAAGGACCAGCATCGCGACTACACCGTGGCCGGTGCCCAGGCCAAGCTGTTCGCCTCGGAGGTCAGTAGCCGGGTCACGAACGCCGCGGTCCAGGTCCACGGCGGCTACGGCTACATCACCGAGTACAAGGTCGAGCG
>DATAIW010000078.1:0-5707 GCA_036262455.1 Candidatus Limnocylindrales bacterium
CCAGCCGCCATCGCTGGCCTTCGACGGTGGCTGGCTCGCGAGGTTCCAGCCGACGAGGGCGACGATCAGCGCGGCCGCGCCCACCGCAGCGACCGGGCTGGCTCCGCGGGTGGGCCTCGCGAGGAGTCTCGCCAGCCCGACGGCGACGAGAATGACCACCATCGGGTCGGCGAAGGCGTGGTAGTGGTCGTTGGGGAGGCCCGGGACCACGGTCGCGAGGCTCGCGGCGCCGACCGCCAGGGCGACGATCGTCCAGGCGAGGCCGAGCGCCAGCCATCGAACGGCGGTCCGCTCGTCGGGTGTCTCCGCGAACCGGCGGCCCGCCAGCCAGCCCCGCCAGATCGCCATGCCCGCGACGAGGGCGGCCGCGAGGACGGTTGCCATTGGAGCCGCGGTGATCAGACCGCCGAGCGGCCAGCCGACGACGCGCAGTCCGACGATCGGCAGGCGCGCCGCAAGCGCCACGCTCGCCGGACCCCCGCCGCCGGTCACGAACGCGATCGCGGCCCGGAGCTCCGAGGCGTCGTTCCCGATCTCGTGGATCGCCAACGGGACATAGCTCAGCAGCGCGATCCCGAGCCAGCCGAATGCGGCCCGACCGACGGCAGAGGCCCCACGGCGATCCCCGACGCGTCGGCGCCGCCGCATGTCGGCGACGAGGAGGCCGCCGATGACCGGGCTCAGGATCACCCCGAGGACGTGGCACTGCATCGTGACGACCGCGGCCGCGCCAGCCACGAGCCACCATCGCGCGCGCCCGCCGGTCCACGCCCGCCACGCCGCAGCGAGCGCGATCGAGCTCGACAGGGCGATCAGGTTCGGGTTCCAGATGAAGATCGACTCCTCGACCGCGCTCGCGGAGACCGCCAGGACGAGGGCCGCGATCAGGCCGGCGATCGGCCCTGCGATCGAGCGGGCCAGCCAGCCCGTCACGGCCACTGCGACGACCCCGCCGAGCGCGATCCACGTCGTCACCGCGATGGGATCGGCCCGCGACACCGCAGCGGCCGGCGCGAGGAGCAGGTAGTAGAGGACACCGTGGTGGAAGTCGCCGATCGAGGTCGGCGGGCCGAGGAGCGGGAGCCGGCCGTCCAGCACCAGCGCGCGCAGGACGAGCATGTCGTGGCCCTGGTCGGCGTCCCACGTGCCGCGGGCCGCGAGGTTCCCGAGCCGCAGGAACGCGGCGACGACCAGGATCGCGCCGTAGGCGAGGATCTCGAAGCGACGGTCGGTGAGGTCGAACCCGAACGACCGGACGCGGTTGCGGACGGAGAGGATCACGAAGCGGCGAGGCCCGGTGGCCGGACCGAGCCGGACGGATCCGCAGAATCGGACGGCTCGGTCCGATCGGCCCGATCGGATGGATGCGCCGGATCCGCGTCGAATGACCGCTCGACGGGCGATGGATCGATCGGCGTGGCGGCGCGCGCCCGGCTGCTGCGCAGGGTGAAGGCCTCCGGCGGCAGCGCGGCCAACGGCTCTCCGCGGGCGAGTGCCACCGCCCGGGCGACGTTGATCGCGTCGTACCCCTCGTCCATGCCGGGGGTCTCGAGGATGTAGGTCGCGTGGGCGAGACGCGGGTGACGGAGCAGATGGGCCATCCCGGTCTCGCCGATCTTGCCGGCGCCGATGTGCTCGTGTCGATCCAGCCGCGACCCGAGCTCCGCCCGCGAGTCGTTGAGGTGGACCAGCGGCAGGCGGTCGAGCCCGATCCGGCGGTCGAGGTCATCGACGAACGCGTCGATGACCGCGGGGTCGGACAGGTCGTGGCCGGCGCCCCAGGCATGGGCGGTGTCGAGGCAGAACCCGATCCGCTCTCGGGGCACGCCGGCGGCATCGAGCGCGTCGGCGATGGCGGTCAGCTCGTCGAGGTCGACCCCGAGCCCGAAGCCGCCGCCGGCGGAGTTCTCGAGGACGATCGTCGCGGGCGTGGTCGAGGCGCCCGACTCGACCGCCGGCGGGTCACTGTCCGGTTCGTCCTCGTCGCTGCCGGGCAGGCCGCTCGAACCGGGCTCGTTCTCGGCGTCGAGCGCTCGCCGGACGGCGCTCACGAGGCGCTCGATCCCGGCCTCGATCCCGGCCCCGCCGTGCGAGCCGATGTGGACGTTGACGAGCGTCGCACCGAACCGCCGCGCGGACCGCAGCTCCGCCGCGAGGAGCGTGACCGACCGCTCGTGGTAGGTCGGGTCGCTGCCGGCCAGGTTGACCAGGTACGAGGCGTGGATCGTGAGTGGGGCGATCCCGCCCTCGACGAGGCGACTGCGGAACGCCGGGATCTCGGGTGACGGCCCGGCCCGCCGTCGCCATGCCGTCGGGTTGTCGCTGAAGACCTGGAGGGCGCCCAGGCCGATCTCCACGGCCCGCTCGGCGGCCTTGACCATGCCCTCGCCCAGGGCAAGGTGGGCTCCGAGGCGACGTCCGTCGGGCAGCATCGGTGCCATCGTAGCGGCCGCCATTCTGCTACGGTCGCCGCGTGAACGACCGGCAGGCCCCGATCCCGGGCAATCCCGCCGCCGCGGGGGAGGCGTCCGGCGCCGGTGGGCCCGATCGACGGCGCGCCGGCGAGCCGGATCGGCGGCGCCTCAGCGACCAGGAGAAGGTCGTTCGCGCGTTCTTCCGCGACGGGCGCCTCGTGTCGATTCCGGCGAAGACGAGCAAGCGCGACCTGCTCCTGCCCGTGATCCTCGACCGCTGCTTCCCCGACGATCGCGACTACGAGGAGAAGGAGGTCAACATGCGCCTCGCCCTCCTCCATCCAGACGTGGCGGCGCTGCGCCGGCATCTCGTCGACGGCCGCCTGATGACACGCGAGGCCGGAATCTACCGCCGCGCCCGATCGCTGACCACCGATCCGGCCGGCTGACGGAGGGCGGTCCGCAGTCGGGCCTCAACGGTCCGCAGTCGGGCCGCGGTCAGCGGTGCCCGTTCGATCGGTCGCTGCCGCGTCCCTTGCCCTTCGTGTACTCGCCCGCGACGACCGGCTCGATCATCCCGAAGTTGCCGTCTCGGCGTCGATAGAGGATCTGGACCCGTTCCGACTGGGCGTCGACGTAGACGAAGAACTGGTGACCGAGCTCCTCCATCCGAGTGAGCGCGTCCTCCTCGAACATCGGCTCGATCGCGAAGCGCTTCGACTTGACGATCCGGCGCTCCGAACCACCGTCGGAGGTGCCGTCCGCGATCTGGCGGAGGAGGACCTTCTCCTCGTCGGGGCGGGACCGGATCCGCGGCTTCTCGAGGTGGTCGACCGCGCGTCGCTCCATCTTGTCGACGACCTCGTCGACGCCGGCCCGATGGGTTTCAGCGGCGGCGTGGGTCTGCAGGGTCTTGCCGTCGATGGTGAGGGTGACCTCGACGATGTGCGAGACCGCGGCGCTGCGGTGCTGCTCGATCGAGAGCTCGACGAGGGCGTCGCTCCGGTCGTCGAGGAGGCGTTCGAGACGGGCGAGCTTGCGCTCCGCGTACCTGCGGACGTGGTCGGGGACGTCGATGTTCTTGCCCTTGACGATCGTCCTCACGGTGATCTCCCAGAGGCCGGTTGCCTCTCGCTGGTGGCGGTTCGGGATGTTCCCGGGGGCGGCGCGACGGTCGAGCCGCCGTCGTCCGAGTCTACCACCGGGCCGGATCCGGACCGTTCCGAAGCCGCCAGAGTCCATGTGCTCGGGTGTCGGTCAGCGTTCCCGGGCGACGGTCACCGCGGACACGCCGACGGCGCCCGCGGCGAGCAGGGGAGCGGCGCAGGCAGACAGCGTCGCGCCGGTCGTGACGACGTCGTCGACGAGGACGATCCAGCGCCCCTCGAGCGGCCTCGGCGGCCGCTCCCGCCCTTGGCCGGTGTCCGCCGCCGGCGTGCCGGCCGGGCGGGTGCCGGACGGCTGGGGCCGGAGCCGGAACGCACCGCGGACGTTCGTCGCCCGCGTCGCTCGATCGAGCTCGAATTGGGCGATTGTCGCCCGGGCCCGCTCGAGGATCGGGGCACACGGGAGCCCGAGCTCGGCCGCGGCCGCACGGGCGATCAACTCCGCCTGGTCGTAGCCGCGGTGGCGGGCGCGGTCGACGTGGACCGGCACGGGCACGAGGACATCGCCGCCGGCCGTCACGCGGGCCCAGCGCCGTGCGATCGCCCCGCCCAGCGGCACGGCCAGGCGCGTCTCGCCGCCGTACTTGAGCTGGTGGAGGGCGCGCCGGACGAGGCCCCCGAACGGCGCGCACCAGTCCAGCTGGAGGATCGACGGCGGCACGTCCGACGGCAACCCGATCGGGGTCCCCGCGGGCTGGTCGAGGCGTGCGTCGAGGGCCGGCAAGCAGGTCGCGCAGATCGCGGCGCCTTCGCGTCCGCAGCCGGGGCAGCGGGCCGGAAAGGCAAGATCGAGCAACCGGTTCGGGAGCGACGCGGCCGGTGACATCGCCGGGATCGTCTCAGGCGGCTGTGCACCGCCACGTATCGGCGAGTTGCTTCCCGATGCACGCGAGGCGCGCCGTAACCGGCCGGTGATCTCGCGTGCACCGGCAGTGACGCGCAGTCGTCGATGATCCGTCCATGACCGACGATCGCGCAGGGCGTCTCGCGGCCGCAGTCCGCCGCCATCTCGGACTCCGCCAGATCGACGTCGCGCGCATGGCCAAGGTCGACCAGAAAGTGGTGTCACTCATCGAGCGCGGGCAGCTGGAGCGGGTGTCCGTGCAGCGCTTTCGGGCGGTGTGCGCCGTTCTCGGGATCGAACCGGTTCTCGATCTCCGGTGGCGCGGTGGCCAGGTCGACCGATTGATCGATCGGGGACATGCCCACATCGTCGAACGCGTGATCGCGGAACTCGGCTTGCTGGGTTGGGAGGTCGTGCCGGAATTCACGTTCAACCACTTCGGCGAGCGGGGCTCCGTGGACGTGCTCGCGTGGCACCCGGCGACGCGTGTCCTGCTCATCGTCGAGGTGAAGACGCGCCTGACGGACCTCCAGGCCATGCTGATGTCGCTGTCGCGCAAGATCCGGCTCGTGCCCGGCCTCGTTGCCCGCGATCGGGGCTGGGAGCGACGCGCGCTCGGTCGAATCGTCGTGATCGCGGACACCCACGCGAATCGGTCGACCGTGGCAACGCACCGCGCCACGTTCGACGCGAGCTTCCCGAGCCGCACGGCCGCTACGCGCGGGTGGCTTCGCTCGCCGTCTGGCGATCTGGCCGGGCTGTGGTTCATCGCGATGGAGGGCCACGGCGTCCGCGGCATGGAGGCGGGTCGGCGGGTCAGGGCCCGTAGAATTGCCGGTCCGGGCGGAAGAGATTGAGCGATGAGCCACGATGGGCAGCGGCGAAGCCTGGCCGTACGCGGGCGGCTGCCCGGAGTCGGTCGGCCTCTTCCTTGCGCTCAGGCGAGAGTCGCCTGTAAGGCGCGAGATCCGCGCCCGGTGGCAAGTCCGCCACGCTCAACCCCGCCTGGGCGAACGCCCTTCCGAGGCGAGCGTCGCCTACTCGCAAGAAATCGGGCCCGGGACGCGCGACAACAGGCGAGCGTCGCCTGCGCGCAAGAAATCGCTGGCGGCAAGCTGGCGCCAAGCGGGGCGGAGTGACGCGCGCGCCGGGCCGGCGGAGTGACGCGCGCGCCGGGCCGGCGGAGTGACGCGCGCGCCGGGCCAGCGGAGTGACGCGCGCGCCGGGCCAGCGGAGTGACGAGCCGCCGCCCCCTACGGCTCGATCGCGATCCGATCCCCCAC
>DATAIW010000079.1:0-6945 GCA_036262455.1 Candidatus Limnocylindrales bacterium
CGCTGGGCATTGGCGTCCGCGACGATCCGGGCCAGGCGCGGGGAGGGGACCGCGTGGTCGGTGCCGTACATCGCGAGGATCGAGCGATCGCCGTAGAACGCCCGGCTCGCGTCGGCGTAACGGCCGACCTTCTCGGCAAGCCGATCGGGGATCGCGAGCAGGTAGGCGCCGTTGCCGTAGCCGCCGACGAGGTACTCCGCGCGGACCGCCGAGCCGTCCGGCGAGCGCCAGGTGAAGGCGTGCCGGTCAATCGCGGCGGGCACGCCCCGCCAGACGACGGCGTGGCGGATGCCGGCTCGGCGCAGGATCTGCGGCATCTGGGCGACGTGGCCGAACATGTCGGGCAGGTAGCCGACCGGCATGGCCGCCCCGAACGCCTCGGCGGCGTGCCAGCCGAGCTCGAGGTTGCGGACGATCGTCTCGCCGGACACGAGGAACTCATCCATGAGGATCTGCCAGGGCCCGATCGCGAGACGGCCCGCAGCGATCAGGCGCTCGATCCGGGCCCGGCCGGCCGGGCGGATCTCGAGGTAGTCGTCGATCGTGGCGACCTGGCCGTCCAGCGTGAAGGCCATCCGGTCGTCCGCCTCCATCGAATCGAGGAGCTGGTCGACGAGCTCCACGAGACGCATCCGGAACACCTGGAACGGCTCGTACCACTCACGGTCCCAGTGGGTGTGGGGCACGAGGTGGATGATCGTCGGCGCGGCGGCGGCGGCCGGCGCGATGTCCCCGGTCTCGGTCATCCCTCGGCCTCCGCGGCTTCGCCGCCGATCTCGATCCCGCGCCGGGCCGCCCACGCTGCCGCGATGCGCTGACAGGTCACGATGTCCGTCCGGCCGTCGGCGATCCCCGTCCGCGGACGTTCACCATCACGGACGATGCCGGCGAAAGCGAGCAGCTCGCGCTCGAACGCCTCCTCGATCGAGTCGAGGATCGTTCGCCGGCGCGTCTCGGCTCCGCCCGTTTCGACCGCGAGGATCGTCGGCTCGTGGAGCCGGTACGGCGATGGGAACGTCAGCTCGACCGATCCGCCGCGGTGGTGGAACCGGACCTCCTCCCGGTACGCCGGATAGCGGTCGAGGAAATGCCAGGCGATCGTCACCCGGACGCCCGACGGCAGCCGCCCGACGACCACGACGGACGGTGGCCAGGCAGCGCTCGGCCAGACGTCGACATGGTCGATGGCGAGCGGTCCGCTCTCGTCGGTGACGGCCCGGATCACCGACAGGTCGTGGACGACGCTGCCGAGGAGCAGGTTGGCGTAGAGCGGCCCGATCTCGGCGACCGCGGCGGATCCCAGCGCCGCCTCGACGAGCCGGTCTCCCTCGGCGCCGAGTCCGGCGAGCAGCGCCGGGTCGGCGTCGCCGGCCGCCGGCAGGAGGCGGGCGAACTCGAGCTGGGCCTCGCTCGTCGGGTGGAGGACGGTCACGTCGATGGCCTTCAGCTCGCCAAGCGTCGCGGCCTCGTCGACCGCGATCCGACGGGCCTCCTCGACCGCCGGGTCGAAGACCTTCATGTAGCCGAGCAGGAGCCGATCGGCTGCCGGCGAAGCGGCGAGGCGATCGCATTCCGCGAGCGTCGTCGCGAGCGGTTTCTCGCACAGGACGGCGAGGCCGCGTCCGAGGGCGGCAAGGGCCGCCGCGCCGTGCGAGCCGGAGGTCAGGATGACGAGCCCGTCGATGCCGGGTCGGTCCAGCAGCGCCTCGACCGACGTGACCCGATCGGCCGCGGCCACGCGGTAGCGATCGCCGAGCCGCGCCAGCAGGGACGGCGAAAGGTCGGCCAGGGCGGCGATCTCGAACACATCGTCGAGACGGGCCAGGAGCGGGAGGTGGACGGCCTGGGCGACCGCTCCGAGCCCGGCCACGCCGACGCGGATGCGGTTTCCGTTGAGCGCGTAGTTGGGTGGGGTCATGGCGCCCGAGTATAGGAGGGCGGGCAGCACGACCGGGCTGCAAGTCGTCGCGCGACCGCGACCGGTGCCCGTTTCGGTCGCCCGCCGCCCGAACCGGCGAAGCAGCCGTCGCCCGACCCGGCGACAGTCGTTTGACGCCCCGCCGGGCCGCTCTGCAGACTTCCGGCCATGACCGATCAGCCGCCGATCCACCCTGCAGCCCCTGACTGGCGCGACGGCGTCGTCTACCAGATCTACCCGCGCAGCTTCGCCGACCACGATGGGAACGGCACCGGCGACCTCGCCGGGATCCTCGATCACCTCGACCATTTCGGACCGGACGCCCTGCCGGTCGACGCGATCTGGCTGTCGCCGATCTTCCCGTCGCCCGGTCGCGACCTCGGCTACGACGTCACCGATCACAGTGCCGTCGATCCGCTCCTGGGCCGCGAGGCCGACTTCGACCGCCTCGTCGCGGCCTGCCACGAGCGGGGGATCAAGGTGATCCTCGATCTCGTGATGAACCACACGAGCGATGAGCACGCCTGGTTTCTCGCCTCGGCGGCCTCCCGCGAGGGCCCGTATGCCGACTTCTACCTGTGGCGCGACCCTCGTGGCAGCGATGCCGACGGCAATCCGATCCCGCCGAACAACTGGGTCTCGTTCTTCGGCGGTCCGGGCTGGGAATGGGTGCCGGAGCGGCAGCAGTTCTACTACCACACGTTCCTCGTCGGTCAGCCCGAGCTGAACTGGCGGAACCCCGCCGTCGAGGCCGCCCAGTGGGCGATGGTCCGGGGCTGGCTCGCCCGCGGCGTCGACGGCTTCCGGCTGGACGTCTTCAACGCCTTCCTCAAGGACCCCGAGCTGCGCGACAACCCGATGATCGACGGCTCGTCGCCGTGGACCCGCCAGGAGCATCGCCACGATCTCGATCACGCCGACTTCGCCGACCTGATCGCCCGGTTCCGGTCGATCCTCGACGAGCAGCCCGGCCGGATGTCGGTCGGTGAGCTCTTCTCCGGCGGGACCGCGACGTCCGCGAAGTACACCCGGGGTCCCCACGTCGTCTTCGACTGGGCGCTCATGGAATCGCCGTGGACGGCCGCCGCATTCGGGGCCGGGATCGACCTCCGTGAGACGGCCTACGGCCCCGATCGCTGGCCGACCGTTGCCCTCTCGAACCATGATCGGGAGCGCCAGGCGACCCGCCTGTCGGCCTCGGTCGGGCGCGACCGTGATCCGGATCGCGACGCGATCGCGAAGGCGGCGGCCGTCGTCGTGCTCGCCGTCCGCGGTACCCCGTTCCTCTATTACGGCGAGGAGATCGGGATGACCGACGTGGAGATCCCGCGCGAGGAGATCGTCGATCCGCCCGCGCTCCGGGCCGGGCCCGACTTCCCGTGGTACGACCGATCGCGCTGCCGGACGCCGATGCAGTGGCGTTCGGATCCGGGCGCCGGCTTCACGACCGGCCGGCCCTGGCTGCGCCTCGCCGCCGACGCGGCGACGCGCAACGTCGCGACCCAGGCGACGGACCCGGATTCGGTTCTCGCGACCTACCGCCGGTTGCTCGCCTTCCGGACGACGGCGGTGGCTCTCCGGACCGGGGCGATGGAACGCCTCGCCAGCGGCGCCGCCGACGTGCTGGCCTGGACGCGGACGGGCGAGGGCCAGCGACTCCTCGTCCTCGTCAGCTTCGTCGCCGACCCGCGTCGCATCGACGTTGGCAGTGTCGCCGCCGGGCAGTGGCTGGCGCGGGCAGGGACGCACGCGGACCTGCCCGCGGTCGGCGGCGACGGTACGCTGGTCCTGCGCCCGGACGAGGCCGTCATCCTCGAGGCCGTCGACGCCTGAGCGCGACGACCGACCCCGGGGACGACCCGCCATCCGGCCCGATCCCGTGCCGAACGTACTCTGATCGGCGCAGGTTCGCCGCTGCTACCATGAGCGCCGTTCGGTCCTGACCAACGGAGCCTCGTCGTGCCGCTCGATTTCCTCAAGCGCCGCAATGCCGCCGACACGCCCGCCGCGGCGGCGACACCGCAGCCCGGCGCGCCCCGGAGCGCTCACGCCTCGATCTCGCTTCCCGAGGAGGTCGTCGCCCAGGAGTACCAGCTCAAGCTGTACTACGCGGGCAAGAGCAGCGAGGGCGTCCGGATGCAGGCCGGTCCGAACGCCGTGGCCGAGCTGCCGTCGATGCTCCACGGGCTTGCCAGGACCGAGATCGAGGTCGTCGAGCCGCTGCCGATCGAGTTCAGCCAGGCGACGCCGGTCATCGCCCGCCCGTCCGAGGCGATGCAATGGCTGAACGCCCATCACATCCACTCGCCGGTCACCCGCCACGCCCTCGTCGTGCTCGAATCGATCGACGCGATCGACCTCGCGTTCGACACCTTCGTCTGCACGCTCCTCGAGGGCGAGGTGGACACGAGCGGCTATCCGGACTACTCGGCCGTCGTCGGTGGAGTCGCGGCGCACTGGGACGAGGCGACCGGCGACATGATCGTCCGAGCCGTCGTCGGCTGGGGTGGCAAGGGCGTCCGCGGCGACACCGATCGGATTGCGGCGAAGCTCGTGGCGGGGATCCTCACCAACGTCCTCGCCAACCAGCACGCATTGGGTCTCACCGCCGTCGACCGGCCCGTGCCCGCCGCGGGTCGCGGTGGTCTCGTCTGCGCGCATTGCGGCTTCGCGTCGGCCCACGAGCGGGCGTTCTACTGCCCGAAGTGCGGCATGCGCCTCCTCCGCGGCTGACCGACCGGTCCGCCCGACACCGCCGATGCCGACCTACGACTACCTCTGCCCGAACGAGCATCGCTTCGAGGTCATCCACTCCGTCACGGCCGACGGACCGGCGACCTGCCCGATCTGCGGCGCCGCGCCGGTCCGCAAGGCGTTCTCCGCCCCGACGTTCCACTTCAAGGGAACGGGCTGGGCGAAGAAGGATCGCAGCTCCGCCTCGCGCTCTGCGTCGAGGGCGGCGGCAGCGTCGTCGGATGGTGGCTCGGGCTCCGATTCGGGGACCGCGTCCAGCTCGCCGGCGGCGGCCGATCCGAGTGCCGACAAGAGCGGGGGCAGCGACGCGAAGGCGGCTCCCGACAAGGCGCCGTCGGGTGGCGACAAAGCGAAGTCCTCGGGTTCGAAGACGGCGGGCGGACCCGCGGCGGCCGACTGACATGACGACCTCTTCTGCCGACTGGATCAGCCTCGGCGAGGCGGTCGAGATCCTCGCGGCCGCCAACATCCGGTTCAAGGCATCCACGATCGGCAGCTGGGCCCGGAGCGGCAAGCTCCAGAGCATCAAGCTCGGCGGTCGCCGCTTCGTTCGCCGCGGTGAGGTGAAGGCGCTTCTCGTTCCGCCGCGACGCGTCCGCGCGAGTGACCTCCAGCCGAGCCTGTTCGAGGACATCCCGGGCTGACCGACGTCGGGCGCGACCCGCGTCCTGCTCGTCGCGCGATCGTGCGCGACCGGTTCGTCGCCGCCGTGACGCGCGTCGTCGGGTTGCCTCGAGTCGCCATCGCTCGCCGCGTCCTCGACCGGTTCGCTGCCGCGGACGGTGCATTGCTCGCCGCCGGTGTGGCCTACAACGCGATCTTCGCCCTGATCCCGATCGGCCTCGTTGCGACCGGCGTCGCCGGGCTGGTCCTCGACGACGCCCGCAGCCGGGCCGACATGGTCCGGACGATCGCCGACTTCCTGCCGCCGCTGGCTGGAGTCGTCGACGAGATCGTCGCCGGGCTGTCGCGCGCGTCACCATCGCTGTCGATCGTCGGGCTCGTGCTTGCCGCGTGGGGGACGTCGCGGCTGTTCGCCTCACTCGAATCGGCGATCGCCCAGATGGACGTCGGAGCTCCGCGGCGCAGCCTGATCCACCGGACGGCCCGGCGCCTCGGCTCGATCGCGGTCCTCGCCGGAATCGTCCTGGCCGCGATCGTCGTGACCCCCACCCTGGCGATCGCGGTCGAGATGAACGGGGGTGGCCCGGCCCGGCCGCTCCTCGACGTCCTCCTCGCGATCCTGCCGCCCGTTCTGGGCGGACTCGCCATCGCAGCGGTGTACAAGCTGATCCCGCTGACCCGCCCGACCTGGCGCGCGATCGGCCCACCGACCGTCGTCGGCGCCGTCGCTCTCGTGGTCCTGACGCGGATCTTCGTGTTCGTCGCGCCCCGCGTGTTCGGTGCGAACCTGGTCTACGGGACGCTTGGGGCGATCCTGGTCGGGCTGACGTGGCTCGACCTGGTGTTCACGATCGTCCTGCTCGGCGCCGCGTGGGTCCGGGAACGGACGACGTCGTTCGAGGCTGTGGTCGTCTAGCGCCGACAGAGCGCGACCCGGAGCTGCGAGGCTCGGTCGCGGTGGCGACCGACGGTCAGCCCTGGCGCGTTCCGCAGCGGCGGCAGAACCGGGCCGTGGCCGACAGCGACAGCCCGCAGCTCGAGCACGGCTGGACTCCCGTCGCGGCGCCGGCGACCGGCACGCTGGCCGGGCGAGCGAGGACCTCCTGGGCCGAGGCGGCCCACAGGGCGTCACTCGGAGAGCGGTTGGCACGGTTGGCGAGGAGGGCCATCGCCGGCGAATCGGCCTGATCGGGCCGGACCGGCCACTGCGGGTCGGCGGATGCGGCGAAAGGAGGCTGAACGGGAGCGGCCGGCGGGACGGCACCATCGAGCGGGCGGTCGGTGGCCGGCGTCGCGTCCGGCGCGAAGATCTGCCAGGTCGGCTGCTGGATGCGGTCGTCGCGCGGCGGCTCCGCGGCGAGGGGCTCGGGCGCCGGCGCGGGCCAGACCGGGGTCGGCGCGGCGGTGGCAGGCTCGACTGGCAGCGCGGTCGCGACAATCTCGACCGGCGACTCGGCGGCGACGGGCGCCTCGTCTCCGGCGACAGGGGCAGCGTCGGCAGCCGGCACGACATCCGCGGCCTGGGCGGGCTCGGCCTCTGGCTCGACCACCCACGGCGCCGCGGCGACCGGCTCGATCGGCGATTCGGCCGCAGCCGCCAGCTCGCCGGCCAGGTCCGGATGGGTCGTGGCCGGCGAGCTGGCGGCTGC
>DATAIW010000080.1:0-16443 GCA_036262455.1 Candidatus Limnocylindrales bacterium
GCGCGACCGCTGGGCCGGCTGGAAGCGGGAGCCGTTCACGAGCGACAGCCGGAGCCACGTTTCCGTCTGGGAGAAGCCCGCGCCGTAGACGGTTCTCCTTGCGGCGGCGGCTAGACTCGGCCCATGACGACGGGAGCGAGGACCTGGGGCGGGAGGCTGGTCGGCGATCGCATGATCCGACCACTCCTGGCGTACGCGGCAGTCGTCGCGATCGGCGTGGTGGCCTGGGTCGCACTCGGTGGATCCAGGGCGGACATCGTCGCGTCGATCGTCCTGCTCGGCCTCGTCACGACACCCGGGTTTGTCCTCAGCGTGGAGCTCGTCCGCCGGTTCGCGCCGACCTCGTGGCCGAGCCGAGCGCTCGTCGGCGCGGCGTCCTGGGCGGGGTGGTGGCTGGTGGTCGCGGTTATCGCGACGGTGCTCAGTCGCGTCGTCCTGCTCCCCGGCGAGCTGACGCGGGTCGACGCGATCGCGGCAGCGGCCGGCGCCCTGTTCTCGGTCCTGGCCTTCGATGGGCGAAAGCGGCGACCGGGGATGGTGCTCATCGGGTTGGCGCTCGCGGTGACGGCGCTCATCGTCGTCGGCGCCGTGTGGATGGCCGGACGCTGGGGCGGCGCGGTCTGATCCCTCGCCCCTTCGTCGGCGACGAGTCGGCCCCATGCCTCAGTAGCGGCGGCCCCGCTGGCGGACAAGGTCGAAGGACGCCGTATCCGCGATCGCCATCACGGCCATCGTGCCGGCCTGGACGGGGTCGCTGACGACGAGGTCGACGTGCTCGGTGATCGAGCCGACCATGTTCAGGGCGATGATCGGGACACCGACCGCCCGGAGCTCGTCGGCGGCGTTGCTGATGTCGCCGCCCATGATCGAGCCTGCGAGGACGAGCAGGCGTGCCCGCGGCAGGTCGGCCACCGCTCGCACCGCGGCAGCGATGTTCGCCTCGCCGACCAGCGGGATCGTGTCGACGCTGATCCGCTCGCCGCGGAGGTTGTGGCGATCGGCCTCGCTCACGGCACCGAGCGCGACCTGGGCGACCTGCGCCCCGCCACCGACGACGATCACCCGCTTGCCGAAGATGCTGCCGAGGGCCCGCGTCCGGCGGATCGCCTGGATCTCGGGCAGGCCCTCGAGCGCATCGAGCAGCTCCTCGGCGGTCAGCCCCTCGACCTCGACCTCGATCTCCGACTGGGGCGGGTCGGTGTCGAGCGCCCGGATCGTCGCCACCGTCCGGATCCGGCCACCGCGTTCGGCGATCCGCGAGACGACCGCGACGATCGCATCGGGCCCCTCGAGCACGTCGATCCGTGCCGCGGCGGCGTTGGTCTCGGGCGAGGGACTGCGCGGCATGTCGGGAGGGCAGCCGGCCTAGCGGCCGACGATGTCCGCGATCGACATCCGACCCGGATCGGCCGCGCCGTCGGCGTCGTGGGCCTCGTAGGCGATCCCGGCCGCGTCGAAGGCGGCGCGCGTCTCGGCGGCGTTGCTCGTCTCGAGCATCAGCTCGCCGTCGGTGTCCTCGGCGATCCCGACGATTCCCGCGATATTGACGCCGCGTTCCGCCAGCGCGGTCGCCATCCGGGCGAGCGCACCCGGCCGATCGTCGAGCTTGACCGTGAACCAGACCGTCACGCGGGCACCTCCTGTCCGGCCGATGGTACCCGCCCGACCGGCGCCGGGCATCGACCAAGCGGGGCCCGGTGCCTTCCGCGGCGTGCTCGGCTCGGACAGTCAGCCGGGCGGGATCGGCTGGATCGAGACCCAGCGGCCCTCCCACGACATCCGGATCCGGGCGTAGTGCCAGGCCGTGAAGAAGGTTCGAAACTGGGCGATCGTGAGCCTCGTGTCGGGCCGCATGTCGTAGCCGTAGGTCCTGCTCTGGAGCCCCCACAGCGGCCCGGTCACCCGGACGGTCGTGACCGTGAAGCTGGTGGTCCTCGCCGGGTCGGCGGTGGCGGTGAACCCCGTCAGGACCCACGCGTGGTTGCCGTGCGCGACGGTGATCCCGACCGGCAGGTTCGTCCGGCGCAGGTTCGTGACGGCCGACCGGAGCGCTGAACTGAAGCTCGCACTTGCGACGAGGTGGTAACGCGTGTCGACGTAGTGGTCGAGGCCCGCCGCCCAGCCGCCCGGGTCGACGCCGTCCGCGACCGGGATCGAGTACCGGTTGTGGGCGCGCATGTAGTCGAAATAGACCTGCTGGTGGGACCGCGTATGGTCGGTCTGGTGGTCGACGATGTTGCGGATGATCTGGACGTCCGCCGCCGTGCACCAGAGCCAGGTCTTCTGGGTCGTGAATACACCGGTCCGGTAGAGGTCGATCCCGCCGGTCCACGTCGACAGCGCCGCGGCGGCCGGGACGGGCGGCGCGAACCAGGAGGCGGCAAGGGCGAGGGAGGCCAGGACGGCGCCGATGGCCGCGCGGGCGATCGGCCGGGGCACGCTGCGACAGACCATGGCGCCATGGTGCCCCCGCTCGCGGATTCGCGCCCGCAAGCCGGCGCGCTCCGCTCGATGACCGATACGATCTGACCGTCATGCCCGCCTCGACCGAGCTCAGCGTCCAGATCTTCGGCCACGACCGCGACCAGGGCACCCGTGCTGCGGTCCGGTTCTTCAAGGAGCGCCGCGTCCAGATCCACCAGGTCGACCTGACCCGCAAGCCGATCGCCCGCGGCGAGCTGCGCCGGTTCGTCGACAAGCTCGGCGCGCGGGACCTCCTCGATGAGACGTCGCGGGCCTACAGGGAAGGCGGCCTCGGCTACATGCGCCTCGACGATGCCGAGATCGTTGAGCGCCTCCTCGCGACGCCGGCCCTCCTCCGCCTGCCGCTCGTCCGATTCGAGAATGATGTGGCCGTGGGCCGGGACGAGACCGGCTGGAAGGGCTGGTTCAAGCCTGGCGGCGGCGCCTGATCTCGAGCCAGCCGAGGGCGATCCCGGCGACGACGCACACCGCGCCGATCAGGGTCCAGCGGCCGTCGCCGACCATGAAGCTCGTGCCTTGAAGGAGTCCCGTGCCCTGGCCGATCCAGACCAGGCCGATCGCAACGAGAATGATCGCCAGAATGGTGCGTGACCGAATCATCGAGTCTCCTGTCTCAAGGGGATCCTAATCCCATGAACGACCGAACAGCCCCCGCCGGTTCAACCGATCCCGGCGCCGAGCCCGAGCCGACCCCCGGGGCCGATCAGGGCCACGCCGCCAAGGCACCCGCCCCGGGCCCACCTACCCCTGGCGTGGCCGCCCCGGGCGCCGCCAGGCCCGCGGAGCCGGAGCGCCGCTCCGGCCGGGTCACGATGCGCGGCCATGCCGCCCGGCGGATCGGCAAATCGACCGAGACGGAGGACGAGAAGTTCCTCGAGCGCCGCCCGAAGCAGCCCGGCCGGCCCGAGTTCATCGACAGCGATCCGTGGCGCGCCCTGCGGATCCTCAGCGAGTTCGTCGAGGGGTTCGATGCGCTCGCCCTGGTCGGTCCGGCGGTCACGGTCTTCGGGTCCGCCCGGGTCAAGCCCGGATCGGTCGACTACGAGCTCGCCCGCGGCATCGCCCGCCGGCTGGCCGAAGCGGGCTTCGCGATCATCACCGGCGGCGGGCCCGGGATCATGGAGGCCGCGAACCGCGGGTGTCGCGAGGGCGGCGGCCTGTCGATCGGCTGCAACATCGAGTTGCCCCACGAGCAGGGGCTCAACGCCTATGTCGATCTCGGGGTCGAGTTCAAGTATTTCTTCGCCCGCAAGACGATGTTCGTGAAATACGCCGACGCGTTTGTCATCATGCCCGGCGGGTTCGGGACGCTCGACGAGCTGTTCGAGAGCCTGACCCTCATCCAGACGGGCAAGATCCGCGACTTCCCGGTGGTCCTCGTCGGGTCGGGCTACTGGCAGGGCATGCTCGACTGGATGCGGACCGTCCAGATCCCGGCCGGCGCCGTCTCCGAGGACGACCTGAATCTGCTCAAGCTCACCGACGACCCCGACGAGGTCTGCGAGATCATCAGCGCCTACGTCGCGAAGGCGCATCCGGAGGATTTCGCGATCGAGGACGAGATCCGCTAGGCGCGGGCCGGAAACGGGCCGTCTCGAGGCCCGATTCACGCCCCAGTTGCACCAGCGACGCGCTGGACCAGTGCCGGCCTCGATCCCGCCCGGGATTCACCTCGAGCGTGCCAGAGGGGCCGATTCGAGGCCGATCCGGACGATCAGCCCATTCCCATGGTCGCTCGTGCACGCCCGTGGAGAGTCGCCGGGCTCGCCGGGGCCGCCGTGGGATTCCTTGCATGTAGGCGACTGACGCCTATTGCGCGCCCATCTGGACGGCGAACCGAGGGTCGCCACGCTCGGAGCCCAGGCGCGCGGCGTCCGCGTAGGTGAGCGTCGCCTGGGCGCCAGAGATCCGGGCGCCGATGGCCCACAACAGGCGAGCGTCGCCTCGGCGCAAAGGATCCGGGCGCCGGCCGCCCATGACAGGTGAGCGTCGCCTGGGCGCCAGGGATTCGACGCGGCCAGGACCGACGGATCGGAGGCGCCGCGTCAGCCCGGTCACCCCTCCGGCAGCGTGACCTCGACCCGGCCGTCCACGATCCGAACGGGGTAGTAGCGGAATCGCCGGACACGGGTCAGGCGGCGGGCCTCGGCCTTCTTGCCGGGCGGGTCGACCTTGGGGTCCTTGCCGGCCGGCGACCATGTCGGCCGGTAGGAGCCGTCGGGATCGAGACCGCCGGTCGTCGGCATCTGGACGACCTCGCCCGAACAGAGGTCGAACCGGCCTTCGTGGAGCGGGCAGGCGACCACGCAGCCCTCGAGCGTGCCGATTGACAGCGGCGCCGCCATGTGCGGGCAGCGATCGTCGACTGCCACGATCCCGGCCGGCGTGTGGGCGATCAGGACGTCGAGGTCGCCGTGGCTGATCCGCCGCATCGAGCCCTCGGGCAGGTCGGCCAGCGGGCCTGCGTCGACCGGTCCGCCGTCTGCAACGCCGGGCGCCGTCAGCTCGATCGGGAACGCGGCCGGGATCGGGAAGGTCGGGCGGTCGATCGTCATCGGGCCGATCGTACCCCGGAAGACGGGAAGACCCCGGCGGGCCGAAGCCTGCCGGGGTCGATGCTGTTGCCGCGGGTTCAGTCGAGGACGGGTTGCCCTCGTTGGCCACCCGGCTCGGGGGTGGAGACCGGCACCTCGGCGCCGGTCGTCCTCCGGAGCGGAATCTCGTGGAGGAGCAGGACCGCGACCACCGCGAGCGCGGATGCCCCGACGCCGAGCCACAAGCTGTCCGCGATCGCGATCGTGAACGCACCGTGGAAGCCGTTGAGGAACGCCGCCTGGAACTGGGCGGGGATCTGGCTCACGAAATCGAGCGGGCTCGATCCGCCGACCGACGTCAGCGTGCCGAGATCGAACCCGGCAGGCGGCGTTGCCGGCACGAGAGCCGCAGGGGCGCCGGCATCGATGATCTGGTTCCTGAGGAGGTCCCAGCTGAGGTTGATCCGGAAGAGCGTGAACGCCATCGTGATCCCGACCGTCGTGCCGATCTGGCGGAACAGGGTCAAGTCGCTCGTCGCGGCCCCGAGCTCGTGGAAGGGAACGGAGTTCTGGACCACGATCGTGAAGACCGCGAAGGTCGGCCCGACGCCGAGACCGGCGATCACCATCCAGATCGCCAGGGTGAGGTCATCGGTTCCGGCCCGCAGCTGGGTCATCAACCCGAGCCCGATGACCAGGACGACGATCCCGATGATCAAGGTTGGCTTGTACTTGCCCGTCCGGCTGACGACGAGGCCGGACAGGATCGAGGAGAAGATCAGGCCAGCGAGGAACGGCAGGAGGCGGTAGCCCGACTCGGTGGCGTTCGCGCCCTCGACGACCTGGAAGTAGAGCGGCAGGAAGATGATCGCCGCTCCGAACCCGAACGTCGCGAAGAAGATCGCGACCATCGACGCGCTGAACGTCCGGTTCCGGAACAGGTGGAGCGGAATGACAGGCTCGGCGGCACGGCGCTCGACGAGCACGAAGATCACGAGGAAGACCGCGCCGACCGCGCTCCAGATCCAGACGTACGGATCGCCGAAGCCGCCGGTCTCGGCGATCGTCAGGCCGATGAGGATCGGGACGAGGCCGAGGACGAGGGTCGCCACGCCGAGGTAGTCGATCGAGATCTTCGTCACCTTGCCGTGGACATTCGGCAGCAGCCGGCTGATGACGAACAGGGCGATCAGCCCGATCGGCAGGTTGACGAAGAAGATCCAGTGCCAGCCGAAATGGTCGGTCAGATAGCCGCCGAGGAATGGACCGATGATGAAGGCGAGTCCGAAGACGCCGCCGAACAGACCCTGGTAGCGACCGCGCTCGGCCGGCGTGAAGAGGTCGCCGATGACCGCAAGGGCGATCGGGAAGAGCGAGCCGGCGCCGAGACCCTGGATGCCGCGGAAGAGGATCAGCTGCCACATCGTCTGGCTGAGACCCGACAGGGCGGAGCCGGCGAGGAACAGCACGATGCCCGCGATCAGCAACGGCTTGCGACCGTAAAGGTCCGACAGCTTGCCATAGATCGGGACGCTCACCGTGCTCGTCAGCAGGTAGATCGTGACGACCCACGTGTAGAGGTCCGCGCCGTTCAGGTCGGTCACGATCTTCGGGAGCACGGGCCCGACGATCGTCTGGTCGAGCGCGCCAAGGAACATGCCGAGCATGACGGCCGCGAGGATTTCGAACTTGGCTCGACGGCTGAGACCCAGCGCGGGGTCTTCTTCCGCCGTTGGAGTCAGACTCTCGGACTCCGTGGGGAATGACTCCATCCTTCTCGTCCTCCTGGAGAATTGCGGGCTTGGGATGCGGGCGGGGAGCGCCCGGGGTCAGACGTTGCGAGCGTGCGGGTGGAGGTGGTCGGTGCCGATCTCGTCGATGACGGCCGTCCGGAGGTCGCCGATCGCCCCGAGGATCCGGGTGAGTTGCTCTTGCGAGAGCCGCTCCAGGATCGACCGCAACCGGTCCTGCTTGAGGGCCTCGATCTCGTCGCGCTGGCGCGCTCCTTCGGCGGATGCGCGAACGATCACGACGCGGCGGTCATCCGGGACGCGATCCCGCTCGACGAGGCCGCGCTCCTCCATCCGGTCGATCAGGCCGGTGGCGTTGCTGAACGAGACGTCCAGCAGATCCGCGAGACGGCTCATCGGGAGATCGCCGTGATGCTCGAGGACCCACAGAATGTGGAGGTGCGTCATGCTGATCCCGGCCTTGACCATCCGGCCGGTGCCGGCGCAGCGGAGGCTGCCGATCATCGCGTGGAGCTCGTCGACGACCGAATCCACGAGCTGCGGCGGAGATGCGGGGGTCGAGGCGGGCGCGTCAAGCGCGTCGGTAGTTCGCATGAGATGAATAATCTAGCGACCGTGGATGATCGCGTCAAGGGCGATGGTTCGTCCCAAGGCGAGGACACGACGAACGAGGAGGCAACGTGCGGTTCGCGCTGATGATCGAGCCCCAGCAGGGTCTGACCTATGACGAGCAGCTGGCGATCGTCCGGCGCGCCGAATCCGTCGGCTTCGAATCGTTCTTCCGGTCCGACCATTACCAGAGCTTCCCCGGTCCGTCCGGCGAGCCGACCACCGACGCCTGGGCGGTGCTCGCGGGTCTCGCCCGCGAGACCTCGACGATCGGTCTCGGGACGCTGGTCTCGCCGGTCACGTTCCGGCCGGTCGGCAACCTCGCCAAGGTCGTCACGACGGTCGACGAGATGAGCGACGGGCGCGTCGAGTTCGGTCTCGGTGCGGGCTGGAATGAGCTGGAGCATCGCGAGCTCGGGCTGCCGTTCCCCGACATCAAGGATCGGGCGGACCTGATGGAGGAACAGTTCGCGGTCCTCCGCGGGCTGTGGGGCGAGCCGGACGGCTGGTCGTTCGACGGCGCGCACGTGCAGATCGCCGACGCGTCGTTCCATCCGAAGCCGGTGGCGCGGACCGGACGACCGACCTTCGCCAATGGGTCAGCGCGACCGCGACTCCTCGCCGGCGGCGAGGGTTCGCCGCGCTCGATGCGGATCGCCGCCCGCTACGCGGACGAGTTCAACCTCTCGTCGTCATCCCCGGAGAAGGCGGCGACGAAGTTCGCCGAGCTGCGGGCGGCCTGCGAGGCGATCGGGCGGGATCCGGCCACGATGGGCCGATCGGTCATGGCCGGCGTGCTGGTCGGGCGGGACGCGGCGGAGCTCGACGGGCGAAAGGCGGCGCTGCTGGCAGCCTTCGGAAACGAGGCCGGTGGCGACGACTGGTTCGACGCCCGCGAGCCGCGCTGGGTCCTCGGCACGCCCGAGCAGGCGCGGGCGATGGTCTCGCGGTTCGAGGCGGCCGGGGCCGAGCGGCTAGTGCTCCAGGACTTCCTGCCACGCGATCTCGCGATGGTCGACCTGATGGCCGAGGTGCTGTTCTGATCATTCGCCACGCCACGTGATGTTCGCCAGGATCGATTCTGAGCGAGTGAGCACGAGCCAATCGACGATACCCGTCGGCCCCGAAGGCTTCAGCCCGCGGCGTCGGCCGCCGCGAGATAGATCGGGTCGTCGCGCCGGATCAGGTCGGGGTTCGTGCCGCGGACGCGGGCGATCCGCTCGGTCAGGAGCTGGAGCGACGTCGCGGTCCCCAACAGGGCGGCGAGCGGCGCCGGCAGGGCCTTGGCCTCGTCAACGCGGATTCGGCCGGCCGGCGTGAGGTCGGCGTCGAGCTGACCGTGGACGTCCCGGGCGACGATCGCCGCCGACCGGATCCCGACGGCCTTCGCCGCGGCAAGCGCCTGGCGCGCCCGCCCGACCCGCGCCGCCCGTGCGTCGCGGTCGGTCAGGAGGAGGACGAGGCCGGTCGTCGGATCCATCGCCGGCAGGTGACCGTGGAGGAACGTCTCGAGGTCGCGCATCGTCGTCGGGAGCCAGGCGGCCTCCTCGATCTTGAGCGCGAGCTCACGGGCGGCGGGACGGTCCGCCCCGGAGGCAAGGGTGATCAGGGTCGTGCACCCGGCGAGGATCGCGGCGATGGCCTCGGCACCGGCCTCGTCGGCGGACCCGGAGATGAGGAGATCGCGGACGAGGCCGCCATCGGTGGTTCGATCCGCCAGCTCATCGGCGATGGCCGCCGCGGCCACGATCGGCGAGAGGTAGCCGACCGTGTGGCACCAGCCGTGGTCCATCTCGACGGTCGCGACGACCATGTCCGGCGACGCGACGGCCGCGGCAGCCGGCGATTCGGCGCTGCCGGTGATGAGCGCGGTGCGCGCCCCGGCCGCCGCGGACGCCTCGAGCGCGCGGATCGTCGCCACGGTGCCGCCTTCGTGCGAGATCCCGATCACCAGCCCGCCGGTCGGCGGGTCGAGCGCGAGCTCGAACGCCTGCGCCACGAGGATCGTCGACGGGCCGCTCGGCAGGCCACCTGCACGGAGCCCTTCACGGAGGATCTCGACGACGGCATGGGCGGCATGCTCGCTCGTGCCGCAGCCGGTCACGACGATCGACGCGCCGCTACTGGCCGCCTGGCCGATCGCCCCCGCCAGCCGGCCTGCGGGGCCCTGCGGATCGGCGAGCCGGTCGAGGATCCGTTCGGCGAGGAACGGCTCGGCCGCGATCATGTCGGTCATGTGGAACGGTGGCCCGGATCGGGCGGACGGCTGCGGCAGCTCGGCCCAGGGGTCGGGAGCGGGGGCAAGCGGGGCGTGTGGATCGAACGTCGTCATCGATGGAGTATGGCGACCGCGATGCCGATGCAAGGCATGGTTTCACCGTTCGGCGGATGATCGGGGGGAGACGGACGTAGCTGGGAGAGACGATGCAGGTCGGGCTGATGGCCCCGCAGGGCTGGAAGGGCGGGTACGACGGCTGGGACGCGGCGGGCGCCTGGGCGCGGACCGTCGAGCTTGCGACGCAGGCCGAGGAGCTCGGCTTCGAATCCCTCTGGGTGTTCGACCACTTCCACACGGTCCCGGTGCCGACCGATGAGATCACGTTCGAGTCGTTCAGCGTGCTCTCGGCGCTGGCGATGACGACGCGTCGCGTCCGCCTCGGGCACATGGTCGTGTGCACCGGCTTCCGGAACCCGGCCCACACGGCCAAGCTGTCGTCGACGATCGACGTCATCAGCGGCGGTCGCTTCGAGCTCGGGATCGGGGCGGGCTGGAAGAAGGACGAGTGGGAGGCCTACGGCTACGGCTTCCCGCCGATCGGCGAGCGGATGGACGCGTTCGGCGACGACCTCGAGGTGATCACCCGGATGTTCGCGCCGGGGCACGCGAGCTACGAGGGCGCCCACGCCCACGTCCGCGATGCGATCAACGTCCCGAAAGGCATCCAGCAGCCACGGATCCCGATCATCGTCGGCGGCAACGGCGAGAAGCGGACCGCCGGCTACGCGATCAAGTTCGCCGACGAGCTCAACTACGTCTTTCTCGACGCGCCCGAGATCGCGGAGCGGATGATCTCGGTCCGGGAGCGCTGCGACGCGGAGGGCCGCGACCCCGCGACCCTGCGCTTCTCGCTGTACGTCCGCGACGAGGACGTCCGCGACGCGGGCCAGGCGCGGGTCGATCTCCTTGCCGGCTACGCCGCGATCGGGCTCGATCGGATCGTCTGCTTCCCGACCCGCTGGTCCCCGACGGCGGACGCCCAGGCGGCGTTCGCGGCCGACGTCCGGTCGGCGGGCATCGAGCTCGAGGTCGGGGAGCCGGTCAGCGTCTGACCGCGGACGGCCGACGAACCGGCCCGATCCGGTCGATCGGGCCGTAGCGGAACCAGACGCGGCCGACGAGAGCTTCGACCGGGACCGGCCCGTAGCGGCGCGAGTCGATCGGCTGCCCGGCCCCGGCCGCGAGCAGATCGGCGTCCGATGCGTCCGAGAGGAGCCACGCCTCGTCGGCGGCCAGGACGAGGTGACCCTCGTCGAGGTCGACCCTCGCCCCGGGCCCGGCCGCGACACGCTTGATCGCGAGCAGGTCGGAGTCCGGCTCGCGGAAGACGACGATCGCGCCGCGGCGCGGCCAGCGGGCCGTCGTCGGGTCGACCAGCAGCCAGTCGCCGGGCTGGATCGTCGGCGCCATCGACGCCTCGCTGACGACGACCCGCCACGGGCCGCGGGCGCGCTCGCGGACGGGCTGTAGGCGCGCGCGGCCCCGGATGCGACGAAGCCCCACCTCGGGCCGATGGCGTCGCGGAGCTCCGCCTCGGACCTCGGTGAGCAGGCCGCTGGTTCGCGCTCGCAGACGCGTGTCGGTCAGGCGGGCCGGCCGGCGACCCGGGTCTTGCCCTCGCCACCGGTCGCCTTCCAGGCTGCGTCGATCTCGTCGATCATGTCGAGGAGCTTCTGCGCGTCGGCGAGGTCGGTCGAGGCCTTGACCTTGCTGACCTGCTTGGTCGCGTTCCAGAAGAGCTCGTGGAGGTTCGGGACCTTCTCGAGGTGCTCCGGCTTGAAGTAGTCGTGCCAGAGGACGTCGAGGTGGTGCTTGGCGAGATCGGCCTGCTTCTCCTTGATCCCGATCGCCCGGGCGGTGAACGTCGGGTCGCTGTTGGCCGCCATCTTCTCGATGATCCTGTAAACGGACTCGGCCTCGATTCGGGCCTGCTCGGGGTCGTAGACGCCGCAGGGCAGGTCGCAGTGGGCGTGGACCGTCGTCGACGGGGCGAGGAACGTGCGGACTCGGAACATGGGTCTCCTTCTCGGGGCGCTGAAGGGCCCCGGGGCGCTGAAGGGCTCTGGGGGTTCGCCTCATCGTGCGGTCCGGAGCGGTGTATCGGAGTCTCGGAGCGGGCCGTCCGGCTGTCAAACGCGTGCCGGTTCGGGCCTGCCCGTGGGGCGCGCCCGGCGCGTCGTGCCGGCAGCGTCCGAGATCGTTCGCTCTGCGACGTCACTCCATCTCTGCTCGATCGGACGACGTCGGCGTCCGAAATCGTCGGGCGCCGGTTCGGGTGCATTCGGCTGCTCGGAGCGGTCGAGTTCGGATCATCGACGCCCATTGCGCCCCGCCGCGTTGCCTCGCCCGTCACGGTCGACTAGCATCCCGTTTGGCGTTCCTGCAGCGTGCGCCGGCATCGCCGGCAAGCGTCCTGAGAACCGAGCGCCTCTGGTGATGCAGGTTCGATTCCTGCTTCTTCTCGTCGCGACCGGGTCTGGCCCCGAGGCGACCGGATCGCCG
The DNA here is from genome assembly GCA_036262455.1 of Candidatus Limnocylindrales bacterium. GTDB lineage: Bacteria > Chloroflexota > Limnocylindria > Limnocylindrales > CSP1-4 > CF-46. The sequence goes on from DATAIW010000080.1 coordinate 12,159, forward strand.
GCCATGCAGGCCTCGAGCCTCCGCCGACGCTCCGGGACCCGCCGCGACGAGGCAACGTCCCGCGCCGCCATCGACCGATCATCCCGCGGGCCGTCCGCCGGCTCGCCAGCAAACGCAACGATCGCGAACCGGAGGTTCGGGTGGAAATCGTCATCATCGCCCTGCTCGTCCTGCTGATCGCCGCCGTGCTCGTTCGCCCGGTCGTGACGGTGGCCACGATCCACGACTACCAGCGCGGTCTCCGCTACCGCAACGGCCGACTCGTCGGGCTGCTCGACCCGGGAACCCACATCGCCATCCGGCCGTTCACCGAGATCCACGTGATGGACGGTCGCCCCACCTCGATCACCGTGCCCGGCCAGGAGATCCTCACGGCCGACGGGGTGGCCCTCCGGGTGAGCCTGACGGGGCGCTACGTCGTGGCCGATCCGGTGGCCGCGGTGACCAACGACCAGAGCTACGTGACCGCTCTGTACACCGCGCTCCATGGCGGCCTGCGCGAGGCGCTCGCCGGTCGGACGGCCGACGAGGTCATCGCCGACCGGGCGGCGATCGGGCCGGCCGTCGGCGGGGCCGTGGCGAGCGAGCTCGCCCGGATCGGGGTGGAGCTGCTCGGGATCGATGTCCGCGACGTGATGGTCCCCTCGGAGCTGAAGCGGGCGTTCGCCGGGATCGTCGCGGCGCGCCGCGAGGGCGAGGCGGCCGTCGAACGGGCCCGCGGCGAGACCGCCGCCCTGCGCAGTCTGGCCAACGCGGGACGGATGATCGAGGACAACCCGGGGCTCCTCCAGCTGCGGATCCTGCAACAGCTCGGAGGCTCGTCGGGGAACACGATCATGCTCGGCCTGCCGGGGTCGGACGGGCGCTCCGAGGGCGGCTCGGCACCGCCTCCGACCGCGGCCGCGGCGTCCACCCGCTCGCGGCCGTCCACCCGCTCGCGGCCGCCCGCCCGCCGCTCGGCCCAGGACTGAGCGGGCCGGTATCATCGCCCGGTGACTGAACGCGGATTGCCCCTCGCGGACGGTGCTCCGGCCTGTCCCTTCGTGGCCTTCGAGGACGATCGCGACGAGCGCGCGTCCGTCCCGGACCACCGCCACCGCTGCTACGCCGATCAGCGACCGGCGCCTCGCGCGCTCGCCCACCAGGAGGCGTACTGCCTGTCGAGCGCGTTCCCCGTCTGTCCGACCTTCCAGGACTGGGCCCGCCGCGAGGCCGCCCGATCGCGTGACGGGGCGCCGACCGCGCCGAGCGCGTCGGCCGGGATGAACCGGGCGGCCACCGGGGCCGTCGCCGACGCCGACGCGGCCGATGCGGCCTCGGCCGGGGCGGCCGGGGTCGGAGGCGCCGCGGGCATCGCCGGTGCGGCGGGAGCGGGCGCGAGCGGGCCGGCGGCGGGCCTTGCCGACACGTCGCGCGACGTCCGACGGACCGTGGACGTCGACGATTCGCATGCCGACGACCTCGTCCGCCGCAACCCGCCGCGCGACTGGGCGGCCCCGCCGCCGTGGCTGGCGTCGAACGAGCCCCGTGGCCGCGGTGACGCCGAGCCGCCGGCGTTCCTCGGCCACCGGGTCACCGAGCCGGGCCAGGGCCTGGCCGGGAGCCCGGCCGATCGGCTGGCCGGCGGGCCGCCGCCGCGGCGGGATGAATCCGACGATGTCAACTGGTCGAGCGAGAGCCGGTCGGCGGCCGCGATCGGGGCCGGGCTCGCGGGCGGGGGTGCGGAACCCGGCCCGAGGAGGCGATCCGTTCCGGCCTCCGATGGCGAGCAGGATGACGATGGCGAGGCGCGGCCAGCCCGCCGGCCACGCGCCTACGCCCAGCACCTCGGCGGGCCCGACGGACCCGACTGGGAGCAACCGCGCCGCTACGAGGCCTATCCGACGATCAAGGCCCGCGTCGGGCTGCCGGCGGTACCCCGGATCGTCGGGGTCGCGGCCCTCGTGGCCGTGCTCGCCCTCGCCCTGTTCTTCCTGCCGGGCATGCTCAACATCGGTGGCGGAACCGCCACGCCGGGAGGTTCGCCCGGGGCCTCGCTTCGGCCCGGGCCCAGCGTCAGCCTCGCCCCGACCGAGCAGCCCGCGGCGACGCCGATCATCTACACGATCAAGCACGGCGACGTGCTCTCGAAGATCGCAGCGGCCCACGGGATCACCCTCGAGCAGCTGATGGCGGCCAACCCGACGATCAAGAACCCGAACAAGATCAGCGAGGGCCAGCAGATCACGATCCCGCTCCCGAGCGCGGCCCCGCCGGACACGATCGACGGTTCGGCCGCGCCGTAGATCACGATCGCAGCAAGGCCGGATCGCCTCGGATCGCCAGGGCGACACCGACGCTGAGCTCCGTGAACGTGCCGGATCACGGTCGGTCCTCACGGAGGGGCCTCGAGGGCCGAGCGCGGGGCTCGTGCCCGAACCCCGAGCCCGAGCCGCGCGAATACCTGGCCAACCATGCGCCCAGGGACTCTTCGGCAAGGTTCGTTAGGTCCGAACCCTGGACTTGGGACCTCAGTTAGCCTTCGGCGGCTGACGGACAGCGGGGTTCGGGATCCTGCCGAAGCGAATACCTGACTCAAGAGTCTCCCGGTGACTGTCTGGCCAGGTATGGACCGGACGAAGGACCGGACGAAGGACCGGACGAGGACCGGTCGAACCCGGGCAGGCGATGGGCCGGTCGAGGCGCTGCCGAACCGGGCTAGCGGGGGGCCAGGTTGATCGAGGTGATCTTGCCGGCCTCGACCCGGAAGGTGGCGTCGAGGTGGAGCGACGGCGCACCCGGCCGGACGACGAGGACGTCGGCCTCGTAGGTGTTTCCGGTGTCGCGGACATCGCCCGGGATCATCCGCAGGCCGGCGTCGCCGCGGAGGAACCAGCCGCCGACGCGCTCCACACCGCGGAGGGTCTGGGCGCTGTCGCCGACGTGGATCCGCATCTCCGCGTTCTCGGCCATGAGCTGGACCGCCGCCTCGCGATCGCCCGCGTTCAGCAGCTCGAAGAACGTATCCATCGTGTCGACGGCACCCACGGCCCGAGTGTACCCGTCATGATCTGGCGATGCCGTCCGACCTCGCCGGCCAGTGGGCGCTCGACCCAGCGGTCGCCTTCCTCAATCACGGCTCGTTCGGGGCCTGCCCGCGACCCGTCCTCGAGGCCCAGCGCGCCTGGCGCGACCGGATGGAGGCGCAGCCGGTCCAGTTCTTCGCCCGCGACCTGCCCGGGCTCCTCGCCGCCGCCCGGCGCGACCTCGGCGCGTTCGTCGGCGCGGACCGGAACGACCTCGCCTTCGTCGCCAACGCCACGGGCGCGGTCAACGCGGTCGTCCGCTCGCTCCGCTTCGCGCCGGGCGACGAGCTCCTGACCGACGACCACGAGTACAACGCCACGATCAACGTCCTGCGCCACGTCGCGGAGCGCGACGGCGCCCGGGTCGTCGTCGCCACGATCCCGTTCCCGGTCGCCTCGGAGGATGCCGTCGCCGACGCGATCCTCGGCGCCGCCACCGACCGGACGAGGCTCGCCCTCGTCAGCCACGTCACGAGCCCGACCGCGCTCGTTTTCCCGATCGAGCGCATCGTCGCGGGCCTCGCCGAGCGCGGCGTGGAGACGCTGGTCGACGGGGCCCATGCGCCGGGCATGCTGGCGCTCGACCTCGAGCGGATCGGCGCCGCCTGGTACACCGGCAACCTCCACAAGTGGGTCTGCGCGCCGAAGGGCGCGGCCTTCCTCCACGCCCGGCGCGACCGCCAGCCGGGCATCCGCCCGAACACGATCTCCCACGGCGCGAACGAGATCATCGGTGCCGATCGGGTCGACGGACGGACGCGCTACCGGGCGGAGTTCGACTGGCAGGGGACCCTGGACCCGACCGCGTGGCTGGCGGTCTCCGAGGCATTGCGGTTCGTCGGCGGGCTGGTCGATGGCGGCTGGCCCGAGGTGATGGCGCGCAACCGGGCGATGACACTCCGGACGCGAGTGGCGATGACCGCCGTGCTCGGGCTCGACGACGCGGTGCCCGCCCCGGAGTCCATGCTCGGCTCGCTCGTCGCGCTGCCGCTGCCGGCTTTCGGTCCGCTGGCCGCCCGTGGTTCGGGGTCGTCGCCGCTCGACACCGACCCGCTCCAGCAGCGCCTCATCGAGGAGTTCCAGGTCGAGGTCCCGATCTATCCGTGGCCCGTTCCGGCCGCCGAATCGCCGCAGGCGTCGCGTCGGCTGATCCGCGTGTCGAGCGCGCTCCACAACGGGCCCGACGACGTCGAGTGCCTGGTCGCGGCACTCGGCGCGAT
>DATAIW010000081.1:0-1906 GCA_036262455.1 Candidatus Limnocylindrales bacterium
CGCCCGGCGCCTGCTCGGCTACCCCGACGACCACCACTGCGAGTACCTGATCTCGTTCGGGTATCCCGCCGACCCCGACGTCCTCACCCGGCCGAACAAGGCGGGGGGACGGCAGGCCCTCGCCGACATCATCCACGACGAGCGCTGGTAGCGGACGGGTGCGGGCCGCCGCGGACGTCGACCGCGACCGTCAGCCGCTGAGCCGGCGCGTCGTCGTCTTCGGCGCGGCCTCCTGGAACATGCTGATCCGGGTCGAGCGGTTCCCCGACCCGGGACCGGCGACCGTGTTTCCTCCTGGCTGGCACGAGACCGTCGGGTCGTCGGGGGCCGGCAAGGCGCTCAACCTGGCGCGGCTCGGCGTCCCGGTCACCCTCCACTGCCTCCTCGGGGACGATCAGCCCGGTGCTCGCATCCGGACGATGCTCGAGGCCGCCGGTGTCACCGTCGATGCCGTCACCGATCCGACCGGCACGGCCCGCCACGTCAACCTGATGGATCCGGCCGGCCGCCGCCTCTCGTTCCTGCTCCACACCGGCGATCCCGCGATCCGCTACAACCCGGATCGTGTCGCCGGCCTGGTCGCCGCCGCCGATCATGTCGTCGTCGAGATCGTCGACCAGGCCCGGGTCGTCCTCCCGATCGCGCGGCGCCTCGGCAAGCCGACCTGGACCGACCTCCACGCGACCGACGGCGAGCGCGCCTGGGAACGCGACTTCTGGTCGGCCGACCGGGTGTTGTTCAGCGGCGAGCACCTCGCCGATCCGCGCCCGTTCATGGAACGGCTGCGACGCGACGGCCGGCTGCTCGTCGTCTGTACCCGGGCGGAGCACGGGACGGTCGCCCTGACGGCCGACGGCCGGTGGATCGAGATCCCGGCCGAGCCGGTCGCGACCGTCGTCGACACCAACGGCGCCGGCGACGCGTTCGCCGCGGGCACGATCGCGGGGGTGATGCGGGGCGATCCGGTCGACGACTCCCTGCGGCTGGGCGCCCACGTCGCCGCACTGGCCGTCCAGTCGGCCGACCTCGCGCCGCCGTCCGTCTGACCGATTCGCCGGGGGCTGGAATCCGACCATGCCCGTCTGGCTGGTTGCGATCCTGGTCGTTGCCTACCTCGCTGCCCCGGTCGTCGAGCTCCGGCTGTGGCGCGCCGGGCGTCTGTCGGATCGAGCCGTCGCCGTCCTGCTGCTCACCCGATTCCCGGTCCTGCTCGGCGTCATGTGGCTGGCCGCGGGCGTCCACCTCGATACGCTCGTGATCATCGTCCCAGTCGTGATCGTCATCTGGAAGATCGGGTACGGCTGGCTGCTCTCGGACCTTCGCGATCGAGGCGGGGAGCTACGCTCGGCCCGGAGCTGAGATCGGGCTCACTGCCACTTGAAGAACCGCGCGGCGATCCCGAAGCAGACCGCCAGCCAGACGGCAAGGAACAGGAAGCACACCCAGAGCGGCGCGAACGGCGTCCCCTCCACCATGACCTGGCGCAGCCCGTCGCCGAGATAGGTCAGCGGCAGGGCGCGGGCCACCGTCTTGAGGGCATCGGGCATCTGGTCGATCGGGAAGAACGTCCCCGACAGGAACATCAGCGGGAACTGTACGACGCTCGTCATCCCGTTGGCGCTCTCCTCGGTCCTGGCGAACGATGCGATCACGTAGCCGAGGGCGATGAACGCGAGCGATCCGAGCAGGATCAGCGCCCCGATGAGCAGCCACGACCCGGCGATCTGGACGTGATACAGCGCCGATCCGACCCCGACGATGATCGCCGTCTGGAAGATCGCGATCAGGAGCCGCATCAGGACGTTGCTCCCGACGAGCTGCCAGCGCCGGAGCGGCGTCGCCTGGAGGCGCTTGAGGATCAGCTTCTGGCGATCGGCGACGAGCGGGATGGCGGCGAACACCCCGA
>DATAIW010000082.1:0-1683 GCA_036262455.1 Candidatus Limnocylindrales bacterium
GGAGCCGGGGCGAACGGGCCGAACCCGAGCCGGGACGCCCCGGCGAACGCCAGCCACGCCACCACCCCGACGAGGGCCAGCGCGGCCGCGATCTCGAGCGGGTTGACCGTCGCCGGCCCGAGCTTGAGCGTGGCCGTCGCCTTCCCGAGCCCGATCGCGCCGAGCGCGACGAACCCGCCGAGCGCCACCGGGCCGCCGATCGCGAACCGGATCTCGTCGAGCGACCAGCGCAGCGGGTGGAGGACGTTGGCGACGACCGCGACGACGGTCAACGCGACCATGATCGCGACGAACGGCAGGTTGCCGAATCCGGTGCCCTGCGGAACGTTGATCGCGAGGTAGCCCAGCACCGCGGTCATGACCACCAGCGCGGCGATCGCGAGGAGCCGCCCGAGCGCGCTCCGGACCAGGACGAGGAAGCCCATCCCGACGATGGCGTAGAGCGCGACCCATTTCGAGGCGAGGGCGAGCCCGAGGAACGCCCCGATCAGGGGCATCGCGATCCAGAACGCGCCACGGTGACGCCAGACCCCCGTCCAGAGCGCGGCGAAGAGCGTGTAGGCAGCGACGATCCCCAGCCCGACGTAGGCGTCGTTCATCCCGATCCGGGACTGGACGAACAGCATCCCGTCGGCCACGCACATCACGGCCACGAACAGCCCGACCGTCCGGCGCCGGAACAGGATCCGGGCGAGGACGAACAGGAAGCCGGCCATCGCCGTTCCGGCGAGCACCCCGGGCAGCCGCCACGCGAACTCGTGCTCCCGGACGTCGACGCTCGCGGTCGCCCCTTCCCCGTCGAAGACGAGGATCTGCTGGCGGTCGTCGGTCGGATACGGCCGGTTGACGTCGACCGCCCAGGCCGACGGATCGAACGGCAGGCGGGCGTCGGCGTAGACCGCGGGTTGGGGGCCTGGATCCGCGTGGGGCTGGATGACGTAGATCGTCGACGCCGTCCCGTCGGGGGTCCGGCCGAGGACGTGGACCATCTCGGTCGCGTCGTCATACGCGACCTTCGTGACGGGTCCGGGCATCGCCATCGTGTCCACGACCGCCGGCCCGTTCTTCGCCTGGTCGCCGCCGACGGCGACGATCGCGATCCGGCCCTTCTCCTTGACCGCCGGATCGGGATCAACAGAGACGTACAGCCGGGCGCTGTCGACCGTCGCCAGGGCGAGCCCGTGAGCCGCGCCGCCGAGATCGACCGTCGCGGTCTTCGAGCCGTCGGTCGGGTTGATCAGCTCGAGCCCGTTGGCGTCGGCGACGGCCACCTGGGGCAGCGAGGTGATCGAGAGGCCCGCCAGCCGGCCGTCGTCGATCGCCTTCTGGATCGCCGCCTGCTGGGTGCTGCCGGTGATCCCGGCGATGATCAGCTGCTCGCCGGTTCCGGCCAGGCGCGCCTCGTAGGTCGCCGCGGCGCCACCGATGACCTTCGCCAGGGCCGACGCCAGCGCGTGCGGATCGCCGACGGCGCCCGGAGCGCTGACCAGGGTCGACGCCGTCCCGCCCGGTCCGACGTCGGCCACGGCCTCGAGCTGGACGGCGCCGAGGACCTCGCCCGAAACCGGGTCGAGGGTCCGGACCTGGTCGTCGGTCGTGACGACGATGAGGGCCGAGCCGTCGTCGGGGACGTACAGGCGCTTGATCGTGCCGTCGACCTGGCCGAACTCGACCGGCTCCGGG
>DATAIW010000083.1:0-4238 GCA_036262455.1 Candidatus Limnocylindrales bacterium
GTCGGGCCAGGCTCAGGCTTCCAGCGTCTCCTTGATCCGGGCAGCCAGCGCGGCGCCGATCCCCGGAACCGCGGCGATCTGCTCGACCGGCGCCTCGCGCACCCGCTTTGCCGACCCGAACACGCGCAGCAGGGCGCGCCGCCGCTTCGGGCCCACGCCCGGCAGGTCGTCGAACGCCGAGTGCGTCTGGCGCTTCGAGCGGAGGTCGCGGTGATAGGTGATCGCGAAGCGGTGCGCCTCGTCGCGCAGCCGCTGGACGAGATAGAGGGCCGACGAGGTCGGCGGCAGCACGACCGGCACCCGGATCCCGGGACGGAACAGCTCCTCGCGCTCCTTGGCCAGCCCCGCCAGCGGCAGGTCGTGCAGGCCCAGCTCGTCGAGGACCTCCTTGACCGCGCTGACCTGGCCCTTGCCGCCGTCGATGATCACGAGGTCCGGCATCGCCCAGCGGAGCGCCTCCTCGGCTCCCTCGTCGCCGTCCTTGGCTCGGCGGAAACGGCGACGCAACACCTCCTGATGCGACGCGAAGTCGTTGGCACCGACCACGGTCTTGATCTTGAAACGGCGGTACTCGCCGGTCCGCGGCTTGCCCTCCTCGAACACGACCATGCTCCCGACCGAGTCCGAGCCCTGGACGTTGGAGATGTCGTAGCACTCGATCCGGAGCGGTGGCCCGGCCAGCCCGAGCGCCTCGGCCAGCTCCTCGAGGGCCCCGAGCGTCTTGCCCTCGTCGGCCATCCAGCGGGCCTGCTCGCGGGCGAGCGTCTCGCCGGCGTTGCGGGTGGCGAGGGCCATCAGCTCGCGTTTCTCGCCGCGCTGCGGGACCGCCAGCCGCGACGGGCCGCCGCGCCGCTCCGTCAGAAAGGCCTCGAGGTCTGCCGCATCGGGCGGCGCGCACGGAACGAGGACCTGCGGCGGGATCGACGTCGCGCGCGCGTAGTACTGCAACAGGAAGCTCGAGAGGACCTCCTCGTCCGACGCCTCGCGGGCGGCGTCGAGGAGGAACACGTCGCGCCCGATCATCTTGCCGCCGCGGATCGCGAAGAGCTGGATCGCCGCCTGGTTGTCCTGGCGGGCAAGGCCGACCATGTCGAGCTGGGTCCGCTTGAACGCGGCCATCTTCTGGCTCTCCATCGTCCGTTCGATCGCCCGGATCTTGTCGCGGATGGTGGCCGCCCGTTCGTAGTCGGTCTTCTCGGAGGCGGTCTTCATCTCGGCCGACAGCGCCTGGACGACCGACTCCTGGCGGCCCTCGAGGAAGAGCTCGATCTGGTCGATCTGGCCGCGGTAGTCGGCCTTCGAAACGGCCTCGATGCAGGGGCCCTGACAGCGCTTGATATGAAAGAGCAGGCATGGCCGGGCAAGGGCGCGCTTGCCGTCCTCGATGTCGATCGTGCAGGTCCGGAACGGGAAGAGCCGGCGGACCAGGTTCATCGACTCGTCGACGCTGCTCGCCGACGCGTACGGCCCGAAGTAGCGGCTGCCGTCCTCGATGAGCTTGCGGGTCCGCTCGACGCGGGGGAAGTCGTCGGCCATCGTGATCTTGATGTAGGGGTAGCTCTTGTCGTCCTTGAGCCGGACGTTGAACCGCGGCCGGTAGCGCTTGATCAGGTTGGCCTCGAGCAGGAGTGCCTCGCTGATCGAGTCGGTCAGGGTGTACTCGACGTCCTGGACGCGGTCGATGACCGAGCGGATCCGGTGAACCTCGCCGACCGGCGTCGCCTTCTGCCAGTAGCTCCGGACACGGCTCCGCAGGCTCTGCGCCTTGCCGACGTAGACGACGTCGCCCCGGGCGTCGCGCATGAGGTAGACGCCGGGTCGGTCGGGCAGCTTCTTGAGGGTCGCCTGGAGGTCGGGGGTCACGCCCCGATGCTAGGACACCCGGCGCGAGGATGCGCCGGGTGTCATGTCGTTGGTCGTGGGTCGCGCCGTGGCGCGTCTCGTCAGCCCTTGGCGCGACCCTTCGGCCCGCCGGTCGTAACGGCCGGGTCGGCGCCACGGAGGTCGATCCGGAAGGATCCTGCGACGTTGCCGTCGAGGCTGGCCGTGGCGACGTAGCAGCCCGGCCCGCCGAGCATGCTCGTGTCGAGGTGGCCCGCCCAACGCCCGCCATCCCACGACAGGCCGACGGTCCCGGCTCCGGTCCCCGCGCAGGTCGCGAGCGTCAGCACGGCCACGCCATGCGTCTGCTCGACGCCGTCGGCGAACATCTCGACCTTGACGGGAACGGTCCGGCCGGCGTTCGCGACGAACGTGGCCCCGCTCGATCCGACCGGCTCGCCCCAGGTGGCCGACCACACGATCGACGGGACGTAGGTCACGTTGACGGCGAACGTCGCTGACACGTGGTTGCCGGTCGCGTCCTGCGCGGTGCAGGTGACGGTCGTCGTGCCGACCGCGACATGGCTGCCGCTCGCGGGCACGCAACCGACGGTCGGCGATGGATCGGCCGTGTCGGTGGCCGTGGGTGGGGTGAATGTCACGGTCGTGCCGGCCGGGTCGCCGGTCGTCAGGTTCTGGTCGGCCGGCATCCCGACCAGCTTCGGAACCGTGGTGTCCTCGACGGTCACGAGGAACGAGCCGCTGTCCTTCAGGCCGCCGCCGTCGGTGACGGAGCAGTGGACGGTGGTGATCCCGAGCGGGAAGGTCGAGCCCGAGGCCGGCGAACACGTCGGGGTTGGCGGGGTGGCGTCCTCGGCATCGGTCGCGGTCGCCGACCATTTGACGGCGGCGCCGGCGGGCGAGGTGGCCTCGGCCAGGATGCCGGACGGCAGGTGGAGCGTCGGCGGGGTGTTGCCGACGACGTTCACCTGGAAGGTGATCACGCTGCTGCCGGTCAGGCCGGTCGCGCCGAGGCGTGACCAGAAGATGGTGAACTCGTAGCCGCCGGCGGTCGGGGGCATCGTCAGCGTGACGACGCTGGGCCCGTTGGCCGCGATCGTCGGTGCGGGGCTGGCGCAACCGTCCAGGGCCCAATCAGCCGGGACCGGCCCGATCGACGTCGAGGTCGCGCTTGCGTCGCCACCGAGCGGGACGGTCGCGCTGTCAAGGTCGAGCTGGATCGTCGCGCCGGGGGCGGCATGGTTCAGGCCGTCGCAGGTAAGCCGGAAGTTGATCGGCCAGGTCACGACCTGGCCGGGCGTCGCATCCGGCAGGACGACCAGGGATTGGTTGCCGGGAGTCACGGCGTCGCCGTCCGCCGGTACGGTGTCCGCACAGGCCCCGACCGCAGCCAGGATCACCAGGGTCGAGGCGGCCACCAGGGCTCGCCGGATCGAACGTCGTTGCATGTGCCGAACCTCGCCTCACGCGCAGGAAGGTGCTGACTCGACGCATGGTCCGGGGTTGTCGTGGGACCGTCGATGGGCCGATCGGGGTCAAATGTGCGGCCGTGCGCCCCCAAGGAGTACCGGTGCCGCGAATCACCGGCCGGCGCGGACGCGGCTCAACAGGGCTTCTGCGGCCGGGAATGGTCGAGGGCCGGTCCCCCTGAAGGACCGGCCCTCGACGCGCGCTCGGAAGCGGGTGATTGCTACTTGTCGTGGACGACGATGTTGCCGCCGGCCGTGATGGTGGTCGGGTTGGCGCTGTCAGGCTTCGGATACTCGTTGTCGTAGACGGTCGCCCCGGTGAGGGTATTCCAGATGCGGATCCTTGCGGTATCTGTCTGGCCGCCGTCGATCACGGTCACGATGAAGCCGTAGCCGGCCGCGCCGTTGATCGTCCCCAGGCCCCTGTACTGGGCCTTGACCGTGGTGGTCGAGAGCCTGGTGATCACGAGCCAGTCGTACGAGGTGCTATGGAAGTTGAGGTTGCAGACCTTGCACTGGAACTCGGTCTCCCCGGTCGGGACGGTCGCGTTCTTCAGGTACTTGGCGTTGAAGCCGAAGTTGTCCTTCCCGGCGACACCGGGCGTGTTCGGGTTGGCCGCGCCGATTGGGTCCTCGTGCTTGATGTAGCCACCGCCGGTGACGAAGCCACCGCTCGGGTCGTAGAAGACAACAATCTGGGCTTCCGAGGTGCTCGTGACATGCACGTCGCTGCCGTTGTACTTCGCGACGACCACCCAGACCTGCGGTGTGGCGGACGTCCAGGTGACGCTGCATGCGGACCGGTCCGTTCCAGTGCTTGTGAGAGTCGGGCATGTGACGGGCAGGCCGCCGTCACGGGTGAACGTGACCGTGCCTGTCGGCGGGAGCTTCGTGCCGGCGGTGTCGGTGTCGACGACGGTCGCCGTG
>DATAIW010000084.1:0-2379 GCA_036262455.1 Candidatus Limnocylindrales bacterium
CCCCACATGAAGACGGATCCGGCGAGCGTCTCCAGGAGCGAAGGGCCGCCGAACCGGCCGGCGCCGACGACCGCCGAGATCGCCGATCCCGACACGACGAGGGCATCGGCCAGCGCGACGGTCGTCGTCGCCATCGCGAGGCCCACTCCGACGATGTCTTCGGTCGACCGGACCTTCGGGCCCAGCCACCAGCCGGCGATCATGACGGCCGGGATTCCGAGCGCCAGGAACGGGACCCGGAACGCGAGCCCGACGAACGCCGCGGCCAGGGCGACCGCTGCAGCGACACTCACTCCGGACCAACGGCTCCCTGTCGAGCCCTCGGCCACCTCATGGTCGGTCGCCTGCGCGACGACCCCGAGCGACATCGTGTTCATCGTCGGATCCTTCCGTGCTACTCTTATATAGCAAGTTATGACGACTGAACTCGCTACTGTCAAGTCGCACGTTTCTGATGGCGGTGACGGCGCGCCCCGCGACCCGATCGGGCCGGCCGAGCGCCTTCGGCTCCAGTTCGCCGAGGCGTGGGGCGAGATGAGCGCGTCGTGGGGCGTCGCGCCTGCCATCGGGCGAGTCCACGCCTACCTCATGGTCCGCAACGAGCCGCTTACCGAGCGCGAGATCCGCGAGGCGCTCGGTCTGTCGCATCGAGCGGCGAGCCTCGCCCTGACGGACGCCGAGATCTGGGGGATCGTCGAGCGTGTGTCGGAACCGCGAAGAGTCGGTCGACGCGGTCCGGCCGGGACCGCCTATGTGGCGGTCGGCGACCACTGGCAGTGGTTCACCAGGGTGATCGCCGAGCGCAAGGTCCGCGAGGGCGACCCGATCGTCGAGGTCATCGCCAGGACCGCCGGCCAGGCCGGTGCGCTCGCCGCGGCCGACCCGGCCGACACGGAGCTGGCGGCACTGCGCGACTGGCTCATCACCTTCAACGCGTTCGTCCGTCTGTTCGACCGCTCGGTGGGGCTGATCCCGAAGCTCGCCCCGCGCGAGCTCGAGCGCGGGATGCGGCTCCTCGGCGAGGTGTCGGACGAGACGGTCCTGCGCCTCGTCCACCTGCTTGGCTCGCTGCCCGACGACGACGTCCTCGAGCTGATCGAGGCGCTCAGCCGGCTGTCACCGACGGCCGCCCGGCGGGCCACGAAGCTGATGTCGGGGGTCATCCGGACGGTCGCCCGATAGGAACGTCCACCGCCTCGGGTGTCTTCCCATACGCCAGCCCCGATCGCGTAAGGAGCGGGTTCGCGCCTCGTGCCGTCGGTTACCAGGCGTTTGTCAGCCGCCAACGGCTAACTGGCGCCGTGGTCGCGCTCGATCCGGGCCGAGACCTCGCCGAACGTTTACCAGGCTGTCGTATGGGAATCTCCGCGCGCCGGGTCCAGGAACCGGTGCCGATCGTGGGTATCGCCGGGCGCCGTGCGATAATCATGAGCGCGCGAGGCGGCCCGACCGACTCGAACGGGCGACGACCCCGCGGCCAGCCCGGCCGGCAGACCCGCGCAGCGACACCGGAGCCACACTGCACATGACCGTCGAGACGTCCACCTGGGCGACGAAGAAGGGGCTCGCCCAGATGCTGAAGGGCGGCGTCATCATGGACGTCGTCACCCCTGACCACGCGAAGATCGCCGAGGATGCCGGCGCCGTTGCCGTCATGGCCCTCGAGCGCGTCCCGGCCGACATCCGCGCCGCCGGCGGCGTCGCCCGGATGAGCGACCCGTCGATGATCGAAGGGATCATGGCCGCGGTCACGATCCCGGTCATGGCCAAGGCCCGGATCGGCCATTTCGTCGAGGCTCAGGTTCTTGAGGCCCTCGGCGTCGACTACATCGACGAGTCCGAGGTCCTGACCCCGGCCGACGAGACGAACCACATCGACAAGCATGCCTTCAAGGTTCCGTTCGTGTGCGGCTGCCGGAACCTCGGCGAGGCGCTCCGCCGGATCAACGAGGGCGCGGCGATGATGCGGACCAAGGGCGAGGCCGGCACCGGCAACATCGTCGAGGCGGTCCGCCAGCTGCGCGACGTTCTCGGCGCGATCCGTCGCCTCCAGACCATGCGCGAGGACGAGCTGTTCGTCGCGGCCAAAGAGCTCCAGGCGCCGTACGAGCTGGTCAAGCAGGTCGCGACCGACGGCAGGCTGCCGGTCGTGAACTTCGTCGCCGGCGGGATCTCCACCCCCGCCGACGCCGCGCTCGTCATGCAGCTCGGCGCCGAGGGTGTCTTCGTCGGCTCGGGCATCTTCAAGAGCGAGGATCCGGCCCGGATGGCGAACGCGATCGTCCAGGCGACGACCCACTTCGACAACCCGAAGATCATCGCCGAGGTGTCGAAGGGTCTGGGCGCCCCGATGCGGGGCATCGCGATGGAAGCGATCCC
>DATAIW010000085.1:0-5559 GCA_036262455.1 Candidatus Limnocylindrales bacterium
TGCGCGATGCTCCTCGTCCGCCGACCGGCCGACTTCGACGTGATCGTCACCGAGAACCTCTTCGGCGACATCCTGTCCGACGAGGCGGCGGTCCTGGCGGGGAGCCTCGGGATGCTGCCCTCGGCCTCGCTCGGCGAACGACGGACGGCCCACGGCGCGTTCGGCCTGTACGAGCCGATCCACGGATCGGCGCCGGACATCGCCGGGCGCGACCTCGCCAACCCGATCGGGACGATCCTGTCGGCCGCGATGCTCCTCCGCCTGTCGCTGGGCCGGGAGGATGCCGCGGCGGCGATCGAGGCCGCCGTCAGCCAGACCCTCGACCACGGCTTCCGGACCGCCGATCTCGTTCCGCCGAGCGGCGACGAGACGGGCTTGCGCCGCGTGGGTACGGTCGGGATGACGGCCGCGATCGTCGAACGGATCGCGATTGCGGAGGCTGCCCGGGCGACCGCGGCAGCCCGCACGTGATCCCGCCGACCGCCACCGCACGCAGGACCTTCCCCCGATGACGACCCCGACCGACCTTCCGGTCACCCTCTACGACACGACGCTCCGCGACGGCACTCAGGGCGAGAACATCACGCTCAGCCTCGCCGACAAGCTCCGGATCGCCCGGATGCTCGACGAGTACGGGATGCCGTACATCGAGGGCGGCTGGCCGGGCTCGAACCCGAAGGACATCGAGTTCTTCAAGGCCGCTCGCTCGATGACGTGGCAGACCGCGAAGCTGGCGGCGTTCGGCTCGACCCGCCATCGATCCAACACCGCCGAGAACGATCCCAACCTGCGCGAGCTGGTCGCCGCCGAGACGCCGGTCGTGACGATCTTCGGCAAGAGCTGGCTCCTCCACGTGGTGGAGGTCCTGGGGGCCACGCCGCAGGAGAACCTCGACATGGTCGCGGACTCTGTCCGGTTCATCGTCGAGCGTGGGCGCGAGCTCGTCTACGACGCCGAGCACTTCTTCGACGGCTATCGTGACGACCGCGACTACGCCCTCGCGACGTTGCGGGCGGCCCGCCAGGCCGGCGCCCGGACGCTGGTCCTGTGCGATACGAACGGCGGGACGCTGACCGACGAGCTGGTCCGGATCGTCACCGACTGCCGGTCGTCGCTGGAGGGCGACCCGGGAGCCGACGGCACGCCGATCACGTGGGGCATCCACACCCACAACGACGCCGAGCTCGCGGTCGCCAACTCGATGGCCGCGGTGGCGGTCGGCGTCCGCCACGTCCAGGCCACGATCAACGGCTACGGCGAGCGGGCCGGCAACGCCAACATGGTCTCGATCCTCGCCAACCTCGCCCTCAAGACCGCCCACGAGCTGGTGCCCGCCGGCGGCGGGACGCTGACCGGCCTGACGGAGCTCAGCCGGTCGGTGGCCGAGATCGCCAACATCAACCCCAACGACTGGCAGCCCTACGTCGGCCGGTCCGCGTTCGCCCACAAGGGCGGCGTCCACGGCGCTGCGGTCGCCAAGGTCGAGCGGAGCTACCAGCACATCGAGCCGACAGCCGTCGGCAACGTCGGCCGGCTCGTCGTCTCGGAACTTGGCGGTCGGGCCAACACCCGCATCCGGGCCGAGCAGCTTGGCCACCAGCTCGAGGGTGTCATCGATCCGAAGGCCCTGAGCGAGCTCGTGAAACAGCTCGAGAGCGAGGGCCTCGCGTTCGAGGGCGCCGAGGCGTCGTTCGAGCTGTTGATCCGCCGCCACCAGGCCGACTACGTCGCGCCGTTCCGGATCGTCGATTACACCTGCCTGGTCGAGCAGCGCTCGGGGCAGGAGCTCCTGTCCGAGGCGACGGTCAAGGTCCAGGTCGACGGCGAGATCCTCCATACCGCGGCCGACGGCAACGGCCCGGTCAACGCCCTCGATGCGGCGCTCCGCAAGGCGCTCCGCGCGTTCTACCCGCAGCTCGACGACGTCCACCTGTACGACTACAAGGTCCGGATCCTCGACGGCGACTCGGCGACGGCCGCCCGGACGCGGGTGATCATCGACTCGTCCGACGGGGCCCTGGAGTGGTCCACGATGGGCAGCGACACGAACATCATCGCGGCCTCGGCGAAGGCCCTCGCCGACTCGCTCGAATACGCGATCTGGAAGTCCGGGGCGGAGCTCGTCCGCCGCGACGAACGACATTTCACGACGACGCCGGCCAGCCCCGCGGCGACGTCACGGACCGGGAGGTAACCATGGCCGCCGACACGACCCCCGCCGCGACCGCGCCGACGGGCGACGCCGCCGACACGCTCCACCTCACCCGCTGGACGGTGACGTCCGGCTCGAACGCGAACAGCCGCGGCGCGGTCGTGATCTCCGCCGGCGATCACCAGTGGCAGGCGTCGGCCGAAGGCAACGGGGCGGTCGATGCCCTGTTCCGGGCGGTCGACAAGGCGCTCGCCGGGGTACTCACGGGGCAACCGCGCCTGCTCTCCTACGACGTCCACGCGGTCGCCGAGGGCCCTGACGCCGCCGGCAAGGTGACTGTTGCGATCGCGCCGCCGGCGGACGCCTCGGGACCCCGGGCCAGCGGTCGCTATGTCGGCGACATCACCTCGACGAACATCATCGCGGCCTCGATCGAGGCGTACGTCGACGCGGTCAACGCGCTCCTCGCGGAGGAACACTGGCAGGGCGCGACCGAGACGGCGGGCAATCGCCGCCGAGCCCGGGTGAGCGAGCCCGCGGCGAAGGCCCAGCGGGCCGAGCTCGACGAAGAGGCGGGCCGGATCGACACGACCGACTGGTTCAACCACTGACGGATAGCGTCGCGGAGCCTCCCCGGAGCTCAGCGAGATGAGCCCCGCCTCGGACAATGGTGAGCGAGTGACAGTTCCGCGCTGAGGGTGTCAGCTCCCGTCCGGACGACACGCGTTTGCCCATACGTCAGCCAAGCGCGCACTGGAGGCGGCCTCCAACGCCTGTCGGCGCGAATCCTTCCCATCCGCCCGCGGCCCTGTCGTATGGGACGGAATCGGGTCCCTCCGGGTCCGGCGCTCGAGGCAACGCCGCCAAATGCCACCCGGGCTGGCGTATGGCAACGACGACGTCGACCCGCCTGCGGATCGGCCACACTTCGGCGATGAAGAGCGAGACGCAGGTCGTCTACCAGGGTGAGCCGGGCGCCTTCTCGGAGGAGGCCGTCCTCTCGTTCTTCGGGGAGTCTCGCGAGCGGACCGCCGTGCCGACATGGCGGGCCGTCTTCGAGGCGGTCGCCGACGGTTCGGCCGGCGGCGGAGTGATCGCGATCGAGAGCTCGCTGGCGGGGACGATCCGCGAGACCTACGACCTGCTCGCCGAGTTCTACGACCGCGACGTCCGGATCGTCGGCGAGGTGACCGTTCCCGTCCGGCTGGCCCTCCTCGCCCTGCCCGGCCAGAGCCTCGACTGGATCGAGCGGGTCTACAGCCACGGCCAGGCGCTCGTCCAGGCCGACGCCTTCCTGCGCTCCCGTGAGTGGCAGGTGATGACGACCTACAACACCGCCGGCGCGGCCCGGATGATCGCCGAGCGTCATGAACGGCATGCCGCGGCCGTCGCCTCGCCGCGGGTGGCCGCCCTCTACGGGCTGGAGATCCTCGCCGCGGACATCCAGTCGGGCGACGAGAACCGGACCCGGTTCGCGGTCCTGTCGCGCCGTGGACCGGAGGGAGCCCACGGAGCCGCCCCGGTCGACCCGGTCGGCCCTCGGCTGACGACGCTCGTTTTCGCGGTCCGCAACCTCCCGGGCTCGCTCCACCGCTGCCTCGGCGCGTTCGCCGCGCGAGGCGTCAACCTCTCCTCGCTCGAGTCTCGGCCGGCGCGACGGGCCCGTTGGGAGTACGTGTTCTGGGTCGATGTCGACGCCGCCGCGGACGAGCCGGCGTGTGCCGCGGCCCTCGACGATCTCCGCGCGGAGACCGAGATGGTCAAGGTCCTCGGGTCGTACCCGCGCGCCCGCGAGGACTAGCGATCCCGCCGCCGGGCCCGCGCGAGCCCTCGCATCACTCCACCGGGTGGCGCAGGATCGTCCGGAGACGCCCGGGCGCGCTCGCCTGGGGATTGCCGAGATAGAGCTCGTGATGGCGGCCCCGGAGCCGGAGCCCCGCCTCGGCGACCGCGGCGTGGAGGCGCTCGATCGAGGCGCGCTCGGTCGCGTACGGGCCGAGGTGGAGGAGCTGGGCGACCCGACCCTCGGCGAGCGCCTCGATCCGCAGGCTCGGCGCGAACGCCTCGCCGAGCTTCGCCCGGCCGGCGCCCACGGCCCGCTCGAGCTCGTCGTCGGTGGCCTCGTCGGGCAGCGCGATCAGCAGCGTCCAGCGCCACGTCCCCCGCTCGCCGGCGCCGCCGAACACCGCGTCGAGGTCGGTCGAACCATCGCTGGTCCACCACAGCCCTTCGAGCGGCCCGACCTTCGTGACGACGCCGCGCGCCTTGAGCCCGAACCGGACCTTGTACGCGGTCGTGTAGAGCCCGGGCATCCGCGGCACGAAGGCATCGGGGCCGGGTGCGCCATCGCCGTCGATCATGACCGCTCGCGTCGCCGGCAGGTCGAGGAACCGGACGATCCCCGCGCCGCCGCGGAGCTCCGCGTCGCGGTCGACGGGGTGTTCGAAGATGACCGGACCGGCCGTCACGACCATGGCGCCACGGTAGAACGGCCGCACGGCGATCGCCAGAGCCGAACGGCCTCGACTCCGTGCCCGACACGACGAAGGCCGGGCGGGCGCCCGGGCGTCGGGTCGACCGGCGGGCCGGTCAGATGGCGCTGGTGCAGGCTCGGCACCTGGTGGCGTCGAGCGCGTTCGCCTCGCGGCAGAACGGGCAGGTCTTCACCTCGGCGGGCGCCGGCTCCTTGATGAACATCTTCGAGATCTGCCAGACGACGAAGGCGATCACGATGAAGGCGATGATCGCGTTCACGAATGCGCCCCAGCGGATCGCGACCTCGGTCGCCGGATCACCGCCGACGGCTTGCGTCAAGACGAACTTCAGCTGGCCGAAGTCGACGCCGCCGAGGAGGGCGCCGATCGGCGGCATGATGATGTCGTTGACGAGCGAGTTGACGACCGTCCCGAGGGCGGTCCCGATGATGACGCCGAACGCCAGGGCGAGGGCGTTGGTCTTGAGCAGGAACTCGCGAAACCCGCTGGCCATCAGTGACTGACGACGTTCGCGAAGCCGCCGGCCTGCTCGATCCAGCCCGCGATCGTCGCCTCGCCCGGGACCTGGCGGATCCAGTCCGGGCGGGCGGCGTCGAGCTCCCGGAAGGTGATCGCGAGGTTGGCGGCGTTGCGCTGGACCAGCTCTGCGCACGAGTCGACGCCGGCCGCCTCGAGCAGGTCCGCGTACTCGGAGCCGACGCCATCGATCCGCATGAGATCGGCGTGGTTGACCCACTCGAGAAGCAGCTTCTCGGAGATCCCGGTCGCTTCCGACAGGCGGTCCCGGCCGGCTGAAGTCCCGCCTCGGTCGAGCAGCGCGTCCGTCGTCGTGACCCCGGCTTCGATGAGCTTGGCGGCGAATGTCGGGCCGATGCCCTCGACGTCCTCGACCTTCATCCCCGGTCCTCCAGC
>DATAIW010000086.1:0-4227 GCA_036262455.1 Candidatus Limnocylindrales bacterium
AGCTGGGCGTTGGCGGCGACGATGATCGTGGAGAGGCTCATCGCGATCGCGCCGACGGCCATGGGCAGGTCGATGCCCCACGGCACCAGCACCCCCGCCGCCACCGGGATCGCCACCAGGTTGTAGGCGGTCGCCCAGACGAGGTTCTGGATCATCTTCGCGTAGGTCGCCCGGGATAGCTCGATCGCGCCGACCACGTCCCGTGGGTCGCTGCGGACCAGGACGATGCCGGCCGATTCGACGGCAACGTCCGTCCCGGCGCCGATCGCGATCCCCACATCGGCGGTCGCGAGGGCCGGGGCATCGTTCACGCCGTCGCCTACCATGGCGACCTTGCGGCCGCCCTGCTGGAACCGGCGGACGGCGTCGGCCTTGTCCTCGGGCAGGACCTGGGCCGCCACCTCGTCGATCCCGAGCCGTCGCGCAACCGAGTCCGCGACCGCCTGGGCGTCGCCGGTGATCATGGCGACCGTGATGCCCATCGCGTGGAGGCGTTCGATCGCCTGGGCAGACTCCGGCCGGATCTCGTCCTCGATCGCGAGCGCGCCGACGACGGCGCCGTCGGCCACCACGTGGAGCACGGTGCGACCATCGCGGGCCCAGACCTCGCTTGCCGGGTCGGGCTCCAGGCCGAGGTCGGCGAGCAGGCGCGGCCCGCCCACGGCCACGACGTGCCCTTCTACTGTTGCTCGTGCCCCGCGGCCCGTGAGCGCCTCGAAGGCCGTGGCGGTGGGGACTTCGCCCCCGCGCTCCGACGCGGCGGCGACGATCGCCCGGGCGAGCGGATGCTCGGAGTCGGCCTCCACCGACGCCGCCAGGCGCAGGACGCCGGCTTCGTCCATCCCGCCGGCCGCGGAGATAGCCGCCAGGGCCGGACGCCCCATTGTCAGCGTCCCGGTTTTGTCGAAGATGATCACGTCGAGCTCGCGTGCCCGCTCGAGCGCGATGCGGCTCTTCACGAGGAGGCCGTTCCGCGCGCCGAGCGAGGTCGAGATTGCGATCACGAGTGGGATGGCAAGCCCGAGGGCGTGGGGGCAGGCGATGACCAGGACCGTCGCGGTGCGGACGAGGGCCCCTTCGGGGTCGCCCCAGAGCCACCAGTAGGCGAGCGTCAGCCCGCCGGCGGCGAGGGCGACGTAGAAGAGGATCGCGGCGGCGCGATCGGCCAGCGCCTGCGCGCGCGAGGCGGAGGCCTGCGCGGCCGCGACCATTCGCATGATCCCCGAAAGCGCAGTTTCCTCACCGACGGCCGCTACTCGAACCCGGAGGCTCCCGCCAGCCGCGACGGTGCCGGCGACGACCCGATCGCCGCGCTCCTTGGCGACGGCCTGCGACTCGCCCGTGATCATCGACTCGTCGACATCGGCGGATCCCTCGTCGACAACCCCGTCGGCCGGAATCCGGGCGCCCGGCCGGACGAGGATGACGTCGCCGACGGCGAGCTCCGCGCGGGGAACCGTCTCCGTGCCGTGCGCGGTGACGCGCTCGGCCGTGTCCGGCAGCAGCTCGGCGAGCGCCGTGAGGGCTCCCCGCGCCTGGGCGATCGAGCGCATCTCCAGCCAGTGACCGAGCAGCATGATCGTGATGAGCGTGGCGAGTTCCCACCAGATCTCGACCTCGAACAGTCCGAGCGTGCCGGACCAGCTCGTGCCGAACGCGACGACGATCGCGAGCGAGATGAGGGTCATCATGCCGGGCTGTCGGATCCGAAGCTCGCCGACGGCTCCTCGAACGAACACGAGCCCGCCGTACAGGAAGACCACCGAGCCCAGTACCGCCGGGATCCAGTCGGAGCCCGGGAATTCCGGGGCCATGTACCTGAGCCACGCCTGCGGGTCACGGCTCCAGATGAGGACCGGGATCGTCAGGAGCAGGCTGAGCCAGAACTTGTCGCGGAACATCGCGACGGAGTGACCGGTGTGCTTGTCGTGCGCCACTGCATGCTTGTCGTGGCCGTTGTCGTGGGCGGCAGGCGCCGTCTGGGCCGTCCCCGCTTGCTGGTCGTGCGCGGCGGGGGCCGTGCCTGCGGGCAGGTCGTGGTCGCGCGGCGTTTCGTGGTCAGCGTGCATGGGGCCGCTCAATTGGCAATTGGACTGCCGGCAGCTCAACCCAGAACGTCGCTCCCAGCCCGGTTCCAGGGCTGGTGGCCCAGATCCGGCCGCCCATGGCCTCGGTGAGCGCCTTTGCGATCGCGAGGCCGAGCCCGCTGCCACCGACGTCTCGAGACCTCGACGAGTCAACCCGGTAGAAGCGTTCGAAGACCTGGGCAAGCTGCCCCTGCGCGAGCCCTGGTCCCGTGTCCGTGACCGAGACCTGGGCGACGTTGCCACGGCGCGCGAGGCGGACGCGGACACGCCCTCGTTCCGGCGTGTAGCGGATGGCGTTGCCGACGAGGTTGTCGAGGACCTGGGCGACGCGAGCCCGATCTGCCCGCAGGCGAACCGGCTCGTCCGCCTCGGCGTCCAGCTCGATCGACCGGGCGGCGGCGGCGGCGCGATGGCGCTGGATCGCATCCACGACGAGGGTCGGCCCGTCCAGATCCTCCGAGACGAGGGCAATGTCACGCCCCTCGGCGCGCCAGAGGTCCGAGAGGTCGTCGACGAGGCGCGCCAACCGGCTCGCCTGGTCCCCGAGGACGCGCCACGCATCCGGCCCGGGAGTGAACACGCCCTCCTCGAGACCTTCCACGTACCCGCGCAGCGATGCGATCGGCGTTCGCAGCTCGTGCGCCACGTCGCCGATCAGCTCGTGTCGTCGGCGTTCCGTGGCGTCGAGCGACGCCGCCATGTCATTGAACGATGCCGCGAGGTCCCCCAGCTCGCCGCTGCCGACGGGGACGCGCTGCGCATAGTCGCCCCCGGCGACCTCCCGGCTCGCGTCGGCGAGGCTGCTGATCGGGCGAGCAAGCCGGGTCGAGATGATTGCGGCGACCACGATGGCGATCAGGGTGGCCGCCCCCACCCCGAGGACGAGCGCCGACCCAACGGCATCCCCGAACGCGGTCGTGACCACGGAGCTCATCATCGTGCCCATCCCTGCCATGGCCCCCTGGCTGCCCATCGCGTGCTCGAACGCGACCGGGGCGGCCAAGCTCACGGCGATCGCGACGGTGATCGCGCCGGCAGCGGCGACGACCAGGTTGCCGGCCAGGAGCCGCCAGTGGAGCCGGCCCGGGTCGAGCCACCTCATCGGCGTTCCTCCGGGCAACGAAACCCCACGCCTCGGACGGTCTCGACGTACCGCGCACCCGACGCATCGTCGCCGAGCTTGCGTCGAAGGTTGGCGACGTGGACGTCGAGGACGTGGTCGTCGCCGAAGAAGTCCACGCCCCAGACCGCGTCGAGCAGCTGCTGCCGGGTGAAGACCATGCCCGGCTCGCGAACGAGCGCAGCCAGGAGGTCGAACTCGAGCACGGTCAGGTCGACGGGTTCGCCAGCCCGAGCGACGGTCCGACGTCGCGGGTCGACGAGGAGATCGCCGGCCTGCAGGACGTCTCCCGCGTCACGGGTTCCAGGTCGGCGACGCCGCATGAGGGCGTGCACCCGGGCGACGAGCTCGCGCGGCGAGAACGGCTTGGTCAGGTAGTCGTCCGCGCCGACCGTCAGGCCGACGATCCGGTCGACCTCCTCGCTCCGCGCCGTGAGGAGCAGGACGTACGGGTCCGCGAAGGTCCGGATTCTGCGGAGGACCTCGAGGCCGTCGAAACCGGGAAGCATCAGGTCGAGCACCACGACGTCGGGCGCCGCCTCCCTGGCGATCTCCACGGCAGACGGACCGTCGGCGGCCTCAACGACCGTCATGCCATCTCGCTCGAGGAACCCGCGAACGATGTCCCGGATCGACGACTCGTCGTCGACGACGAGCACGCGTGTCCGGGACCCTGTGTTCGCCATGCCCACCTCGGATTCCACCCGGGCGATCCCAAGCCCGAGGCCGGCGTCCATTCCCAGGAGCCCCGGGCTCGTGCGTTCCCTACTGGACGACGATCGTCCCGCTCATGCCGGCCTCGTAGTGTCCGGGAACGTGGCACGCGAAGGCAAACGGACCCGTGCCCGTGAAGGTATACGTGAGGGACCTGGTCTGCATCATGCCGAGATCCGCGATCTCGGGCGTCCCGGCCTTGTCGGCGGCCACGTCGGCCGCGGGTCCGACCATGAACTCATGCACGACGGGGCCCATCGTTGTGACCTCGAAGGTGATCGTCTCGCCGGCCTGGACCGTCACGAC
>DATAIW010000087.1:0-6317 GCA_036262455.1 Candidatus Limnocylindrales bacterium
GGTGGGAGCGGGCGGCACATCCACCCCGGCCTCACGGAGCTTTCCGGCCCAGATCTCGGCGTGGCGCCGCTCGTTGCCCGCGATCCGGTGAAACGCCGCGCCCCGCTGGGGGTCTTTCTCGATCGCGGCCAGCGCCTCATAGAGGAGGACCGCGTCGCGTTCGAGACGCAGGTTGGCAAGGCTCTGGACGGGATCGGGGGCCACGAGCCCATGCTACCCGGAGGGTAGACTCGGGACGATGACGGCCCGGGACGCACCCCCGCTCCGATACCTGACGGCGGCCGACGTCAGCGCCGCGATGCCGCCGCTCAGCGAGCGACTCGGTCTCGCCGAGCGGACGCTGACGGCCCTCGTCGACGATTCCGAGCTGCCGCCGAAGATCGGGGTCCATCCGCGGCCCGACGGCTCGTTTGCCCACGCCATGCCGGCCTGGCTTCGCGGCGCCGATCCCGGCGGGGCGGACGATCTCCTCGGGATCAAGTGGATCGCCGGCTTCCCTGCCAACCGCCAGCGCGAGCAGCCGGCGATCCATGGCCTGGTCGTCCTGGCCGACCCGACGACCGGCATCCCGACCGCGATCCTCGATGCCGGCCCGATCACGGCCGAGCGGACCGCCGCGATCAGCGGCGTGGCGATCGCCCGGTTCGCGCCGGATGTCGTCGGGCGGGCTCCTCGCGTCGCTCTCCTCGGGACCGGCGTCCAGGGTCGAAGCCATCTCGCGGTGCTCGGCCATGTCCTGCCGGGCGTCGAGCTGACGGTCTTCGATCGACACCCCGATCGGGCCACGGCCCTCGCTGCGGTCGCGGAGCAGACGCCCGGGATCCGATCCGCTCGATCGGCCTCGACCGCCCGCGATGCGACCCGATCCGCCGACATCGTCGTCACCACGGCCTCGTTCGCGCCGGCCGATCAGCGCCAGCCCCTGACCGACGACTGGCTGACACGCGATGCCCTGGTGGTCGCCGTCGACTACGCGACCTATGTCGCCGCCTCGGTCGCCCGCAACGCGGCCCTCTTCCTCGTGGATCAGCGCGAGCAGTTCCTCGCCAATCGCGACGCGGGTCATTTCGACGGCTACCCGGACCCCGGCGCGACTCTCGGCGAGGCGATCATCGCCGGGACGCCGCGGCCGCATCGCGGCCGCGTGCTCGTGACCCACCTCGGCGTCGGGCTGGCCGACCTCGTGTTCGGGAACGCCATCGTCCGTCGAGCGATCGGTCGGGGCCTCGGAACCGTGCTCCCGCGCTGACACCGGTCGCGACGGGCCGACCCGCCGGTCGAGCCTGCGCGACGAGCCTGACGGGGCGACCGTCGAGCGGGCACACTGGCGAGGCCAGCACGGGCGCGTACGACCGGGCTGAGGGCGGATCCCGGGGAGGGTTCGAGCGTGCATCGTCTGGTCGGGTTGATCAAGCGCCTCGTCTGGCTTGTCGTGATCCTCGCCGTGGTCCTCGTCGCGGTCGGGACAGGCCTGATCGGCACGCTGACGCTGCGCGGATTCCCGACGACCCACGGCAGCCTCGCGATCACCGGCCTGGACGACACCGTCCGGGTGACCCGCGACGCGGCAGGCATCGCCTGGATCGAGGCCGAGACGAGCCACGATCTGTTCGTCGCCCAGGGCTACGTCCACGCCCAGGAGCGGATGTGGCAGATGGAGGTCTGGCGCCATATCTCCTCGGGTCGACTCTCCGAGCTGTTCGGCCCGAGCACGCGGACCGAGGACCGGTTCATCCGGACGCTCGGCTGGCGCCAGGCGGCCCAGCGCGACCTCGACGCCCTCTCGCCTGACGCGCAGGCCGTCGTCGACGCGTACGCGGCCGGGGTCAACGACTGGATCGCCGATCACAACGGATCGCTGTCCCTGCCGTTCGTCGTTGCCGGGCTCAAGGCCGGGCTCGACGGCGGCATCGGCGGCTACAAGCTCGAACGGTGGACCGCGCTCGACACGCTCGCCTGGCAGAAGGTCCAGGCCTGGCAGCTCGGCGGCAACTTCGACAGCGAGATCTTCCGGATGCTGGCCGACGCGAAGCTCGGCGACCCGGCCCGGACCGATGAGCTCTTCCCGGCCTACGACCCGAAGATGCCGGTCATCACCCCGAGCGG
This sequence comes from Candidatus Limnocylindrales bacterium, assembly GCA_036262455.1. Taxonomy (GTDB): domain Bacteria; phylum Chloroflexota; class Limnocylindria; order Limnocylindrales; family CSP1-4; genus CF-46. Next base: position 2,107 of record DATAIW010000087.1, read on the forward strand.
CCTGAAGGGCTCGGGCGGCGCGGGCAACCAGGCCGTGAACCTGACCGGCGACGCTCCGAACCCGGGCGTGGCCGCGGCGGCCGAGCCGAGCCAATCCCCGTCCACCGCGATCGGCGACCCGACGGCCTGGCGCGATCTCGCCGCGGCCGGCGGCCGGATCCTCGAGATCGCCGGGCTCGACGGCGCCGACGGGATCGCGGGCAACCACCAGGTGGGCTCGAACGACTTCGTGGTCGGCCGGTCGAAGACGAAGACCAAGACCGCCCTCCTCGCCAACGACCCGCACCTCGGGATCGGGATGCCGTCGGTCTGGTTCATGAACGGGCTCCGTTGCCGGGCCGTCAGCAAGGATTGCCCGTTCGACGTCGCCGGGGTCTCGTTCCCGGGCGTGCCGGGGATCGTCCTCGGCCACAACGCGAAGATCGCCTGGGGCGCCACGAACGTCGACCCCGACGTCGAGGACCTGTTCTCGATCGACCTGGACCCGGCCAACCCCGCCAACTACCTCGTCGCCGGCCAGGCGGTCCCATTCGACGTGCGGCACGAGGTGATCAAGGTCGCCGGCGGGGCGGACGTCCAGCTCGACGTCCGGACGACCCGCTTCGGCCCGATCGTGACCGACGTCGACAGCCGCCTGAAGGGCGCGCCGCTCCTCGCCCTGAGCTGGACTGGCATCGACGACGTGGACGGCACGCTCGAGGCGATCTTCCACCTCAACACCGCCTCGAACTTCGAGGAGTTCCACGCCGCGTTCAAGACATACGGCGCGCCGTCCCAGAACTTCGTCTACGCCGACACGGCCGGCCACATCGGCTACGTCCTGCCCGGGCGAATCCCGATCCGGTCCGACCCGAACGACCACGGGGAGCGGATCCGCTCGGGCAGCGACGGCAAGCACGATTGGGCCTCGACGATCCCGACCGACGACCTGCCCTGGCAGCTCGACCCGGCAGGCGGCGTGATCGTGACCGCCAACAACGCCGCAGTCGACGCGAAGTACCCGTTCTTCATCGCCCGGGAGTGGGATCCGGGGTACCGGGCCAAGCGGATCACGGACCTTCTCGCGGAAGCGGCGAAGGCCGGCGGCGTCACGACGGACACGCTCCGCGCCATCCAGTTCGACAGCCGCGTCCTGCGGGCGGAGGTGATCGCGCCGTTCACGGGGAGCGTCACCACGACCACGCAGGACGGTGCGCTCATCGCGCAGCGGATCCGGGACTGGTCCACGTTCGACTGCCCGGTGGACGGACCCGCGAGCCTCGGCTGCGCCGCCTACCTCGCATTCGAATACCGGCTCGTTCGCGGCCTGCTCGATGACGACCTCGGCGACCTGGCCCGCGAGTACGTCGGCGGTGGCGCGTCCTGGCAGGCGACGATCGCCCTGCTCGACCAGCCGGACTCGGCGTGGTGGGACGACAAGACGACGACCGACCGGGTCGAGACGCGCGACGACATCGTGGCCGCGGCGCTCGACGAGGCCGGGCGCGAGCTCCGCGCCGCCTACGGGGATCCGAACAAGTGGACCTGGGGCACGCTCCACACCGCCAAGTTCAGCGAGGCGACGCTCGGGTCGTCCGGGATCGGGCCGCTCGAGTGGTACTTCGACAAAGGCCCCTACCCCGCCCCGGGCGCCTCGGGCGCGGTCAACAACACCTACTTCCGCCCTTCCCGCGCCTACCGGGATCCCGATGATGCGACCTACAAGCCGGTCGGCATCGACGGCGTCTTCGCGGTCACCAACCTGCCGTCCTACCGGTTGTCGATCGACATGGCCGACCTCGACGGGGCGCAGATCGTGCAGACGACCGGCCAGAGCGGGAACCCGTTCGACCGCCACTACGGCGACCTGATCGACGAGTGGCTGACGGGTCAGGCGGTTCCGCTGCCGTTCACCCAGTCCGCCGTCAGCGATGCCGCGATCGAGACGCTCCAGCTGGTGCCACGAACCGGCGGGTAGGCGCCACGCGGCTGCGCTGGGACGCGTGCCGCGCGCTCGGTGCGCGTTGCGACGAACGGCGGGCCCACCGGACGCCGTTGCGCGCGCCTGACGCGCAGTTCGACGCAGGAACCGAAGATTCGGGCCTCAATGGACCTTCCCTCCAGCCCTCGTTCGCCGGAATGCGCGTCGGGCGCGCAACCGATGCCGTGCCCGACGGCCCGCGCGACCCCTACTGCTCGCTGATCGGGAGCGGCCCGTCCGGGACCTCGATCAAGACGCGACCGTCCTCGATCACGACCGGGTAGATCTCCAGGGGGAGCTCGGCGGGGGGGTCGATCGGCTCCCCGCTCGAGAGGTCGAACCGCGACAGGTGAAGGGCGCACGTCAGGGTGCCGGCGGTCAGGAAGCCCTTGTCGAGCTCGAAGTACTCGTGGCTGCAGATGCCCTGGGTCGCGGTGAACTCGCCACCCTGATTGATCAGGAGGACCTGGTCCGTGCCGTCGACGTAGACGATCCGCATCTCGCCGTCGGCGACCTCGTCGACGCCGACGAGGTCGAGGCGCCTCACCGTGGGCGCCGATGTCGTGGAGGCATCAGGCAGCAGATGAGGTGGCCGCCGCGGCATGCGCGGCTCCGGCGTCCCACTTCGCCTCGAGCAGTTCGCGGAGCGTGTTCTGGGCGGAAACGAGCGGCACCCGCGCCACGACCGGCTCGAGGAAGCCGAGGACGATGAACTTGCGCGCCTCCTCGGGGTCGATGCCGCGGCTCTCGAGGTAGAAGAGCTGGGTCTCGTCGATCGGGCCGACGGCGCTCGAGTGGGCCGCCCGGCGGCAGTCCGGCTGATCGATCTCGAGCGACGGGATCGCGACGGCGCGGGCCTGCTTGGACAGGTTCATCCCGAACTCGCCGAGGAAGCTGTCAGTCCCGACCGCGGTCGGCTCGATGATGATCAGGCCCTTCATGTACGACCGCGTCGCATCCATCAGGGCTGCCTTCGAGAGCAGGTTGCCCGTCGTGTCGCGGCCGATGTGGCGGGTGTACGAGGTCAGGTCGAACAGCTGGTCGTCGGCGCCGAAGACGATCTCGACCTGCTCGACCGAGCTCCGGTTGCCGCTGAGGCGATTGTCCACGCGCGACCGGACGAGCCGGCCACCGAGCTGTGCCAGCGCCCAGTGGAGTGACGCGCCCTCGCCGATCTCGGCCTGGCGATGCTGGAACGCGACCGTGCCCGTCGCGAGGTTCTGGATCGAGGCGATCGCGAGCTCGGCGCCGGCGGCGAGATGGACCTCGAGCGAGCCGGTGAACAGCGCCTGGGCTGCGGTCCGATCGTGCGCGCCGGACGATGCCTCGAGCTCTTCCACGATCGATGCCGACGCGCCCTTGCCGAGATCGAGGATCGTCCGGGTGAGCATCGCCCGACCGGGCTCGCCCGCCTGCCAGCGGACCACGATCGGCCGCTCGAGCCGGACACCGGCCGGCACGTGGACGACGACGCCCTGGTTCCAGCCCGCCCGGGTGACCTGGGCGAGCCGATCGTCGAGCGGCAGTGAGGTCTCGTCGCCGAGGAGCCGGCGGGCCAGGGCTTCGTCGCGCGCGATCAGCCCGGCGAGGCTGTCGAGGACGACTCCGGCCGCACGTGTGGCCTCGTCGAGAAGGAGGGCTTCGACCCGGTCCTCGGTGAACGCCGCGAACCCTGCGGCGCCGTCGGGGAGGGGCTGGGATGCACCGCCGACGGGTGCCCCGGCCGGCGACTCCCACGGCGTCACAGCGGTGAGATCGGCGGTTCGCAGGTCGACGTAGGTCGTGTAGAGCTGGTTGGTCTCGATCGGCAGGGCCCGGTAGCGCGCGAACGCGGCGCTGCGATCGGCCGTCAGCCAGTCGGGCTCGGCGACGGCGTGGGCCGCGACCGTCGCCTCCTCGAGGGTGAACGTCAACTCGTTCGGGGAGCGCCGCGGAGCGCGAGCGGGTCGGGCCGGCGCCGCCGGGGTCGCCGGGGTCGCCTCGGGTGTGGCGTCGATCACCCGAGCGACCCCTCCATCTCGAGCTTCACGAGCCGGTTGAACTCGATCGCGTATTCCATCGGGAGCTCCTTGGTGAAGACCTCGAGGAAGCCCTGGACGATCAGGTTCTGCGCCTCGTTCTCGGTCAGGCCGCGGCTCATCAGGTAGAAGACCTGCTCCGCGCTGACCTTGCCGACGGTGGCCTCGTGGGTCATCGTCGTGTCGTCTTCCTGGATGTCGATGTAGGGGTACGTGTCGCTCCGGCTGATGTC
>DATAIW010000088.1:0-13101 GCA_036262455.1 Candidatus Limnocylindrales bacterium
TCGCCGGGTTCCTCGGGGCGCCGTCGCTGCTCGCCGCGATCGGTGGCTTCGTGATCGACCACCAGCCACCCGGCGCCAAGGACCTCGTCGTCGGGCTGTTCGGAACCAACGACAAGCTCGCGCTCGAAGGCGTCATCGTCATTGTCGCGGCGGTCATCGGGGCGGGGCTCGGGGTCGTCGCCGTGCGCCGGTCGTACGCGATCGCGGCCGCCGGCTTCGCCGCATTCGCCCTGGCGGGCTTCCTCGCCACGCTCCCGATGCCGTCCGCGACTCCGACCACCGCGATGATCGTCGCCCTCGTCGCGGGCATCGCCGGGGTCCAGGTGATGTCGTTCCTCCTGCGGACGGCCGGTGCCGGTCGGACCGCGACCGGCGCGCCGGTGGCCGCGGTCATGCCCGACTGGTCGCGGCGCGGCTTCCTCGTCCAGGCCGGGGCGGTCGCCGTCGCGTCGACCGCCGCCGGCTGGTTCGGCCGGCGACTTCTCGAGGGCGGCGTGACGACCGTCGGCGGGACGCCCGCCACGACCCTGCCGGGTCCCGTCTCGGTCGTCACGATCCCGGCCGGGGCCGAGCTCCAACAGGACGGCCTCACGCCGCTCGTCATGCCGAACGAGAGCTTCTACCGGATCGACACGGCGCTGATCACCCCGTCGGTCGACGTCGCGAGCTGGAAGCTCCGCGTTCACGGGCTGGTCGACCACGAGATCAGCCTGTCCTACGCGGACCTCGCCGAGCTGCCCCTGTTCGAGCAGTACGTCACGATCTCGTGTGTCAGCAACGAGGTCGGCGGGAAGCTCGTCGGCAACGCCAAGTGGACGGGCGTGAAGCTCCGCGACGTCCTCGCGATGGCCGGCGTCCAGGCAGGAGCCACGCAGCTCGTCGGGCGATCGGTCGACGGCTGGACCGCGGGCATGCCGACGGCCTGGGTCATGGACCCGGCACGCGAGCCGATGATCGCGTTGAAGATGAACGACGTCCCGCTGCCGCGGAACCACGGCTTTCCCGCTCGCCTGATCGTGCCCGGGCTCTACGGCTACGTGTCGGCGACGAAATGGCTGAGCGACCTGGAGCTGACCACCCTGGAGGCCTTCAACGGCTACTGGGTCCCCCTCGGCTGGGCCAAGGAGGCCCCGATCCTGACGCAGTCGCGGATCGACACGCCGTCCAGCGGCCAGGGCGTCGCGGCGACCCGCGTGCCGATCGCCGGGATCGCGTGGGCCCCGGACCGTGGCATCTCGAAGGTCGAGGTCGCGATCGACGGCGTGTGGCAGGACGCCAGGCTCTCGACGCCGATCTCGAACGCGACCTGGGTCCAGTGGCTCGTCGCCTGGGATGCGGCTGCGTCGGGACCGGGCAGCCACACGATCGAGGTCCGGGCAACCGATGGCAGCGGCATCGTCCAGACGACCGACGTCACGCCGCCGGCGCCTGACGGTGCCCGCGGCCATCACACGATCCAGGTGACCGTCGGGTAGCCGCCTGCCCGGATTCCGACATTTCCATCGGGCGTAGTGAGAGTCCGACGCCGCGGTCGGAATCCCGGTCAGCCACCATCCCCGATGGTGCCCGACCGGGAATCAGTCCGATTCTGCTCCGGAGTACGTCGAATCCCTGACGACAACCACCCCAGATGGTGGACGGCAGGACTCTCTGAACGATGTCGGCGCGTGTCTCGATCTCAGGCTACAGTCCGCTGATGCCTCGACGACTCTTCCTCTTCGACCCACCCGATCGCTTCGTGGCCGGCACGATCGGCCAGCCCGGCAACCGGACGTTCTTCCTCCAGGCCCGGCGGGCGAGCCAGATCGTCTCGGTCGTCCTGGAAAAGGTCCAGGTGGCCGTCCTCGCCGAGCGGCTGGGCGTCCTCCTCGACGAGCTCGAGGCCCGCGGGATCGCCCAGCCGGCCGAGGTCGTCATGGCCGACTCGTCCCCGCTCGACGAGCCGATCAACGAGACCTTCCGGGCGACGACCCTCACCCTCGGCTGGGACGGCGACACGGAGCAGATCCTCGTCGAGGCGCGGGCCGAAACCGACGAGGACGAAGAGGACGAAGAGGACGACGAGGAGGAGACCGACGATCCGGGCGATGTCGACGACGACGCCGAGGTCATCGACCTGTCCGCGGTCGAAGGCCTGGCCGGCTCGCCCGCAGGCGAGCTCCTCGCCGCGTTCGAGGGGATCGACGAGGACGAGCTCGACGGACCCGACACGCTCCGGGTCCGGCTCACCGTCGAGGTCGCCCGGGCCTTCGTGAACCGGGCGGTCGAGGTCGTCGCCGCGGGCCGCCTGCCCTGTCCGCTGTGTGGCCAGCCGCTCGATCCCCAGGGCCACATCTGCCCGCGTCGCAACGGCCACTACGTCAACTGATCGGCCGGGCGCGAGCACCCCGATGATCGACACGGCCACCTCGCTCGCGGTCCTGGCCGACGGCGAGATCGAGATCGTCGGGCGGATCATGGGCTCGTCGAACCACGCGATGCTCTGCCGCGTCCGGCTGCCGTGCCCACCGCCCGAAGCGTCGACGACGGTCGAGGCGGTCTACAAGCCGACCGCCGGCGAGCGCCCGCTCGATGACTTCCCGGACGAAACGCTCTCCCATCGCGAAGTCGCGGCCTTTCTCGTCAGCGAGGCGATCGGCTGGGGGATCGTGCCGCCGACGATCCGGCGGGACGGGCCGTTCGGCGACGGCTCGCTGCAGCTCTGGATCGACATCGACCCGACGGTCGACGTCGTCGCCATGGTCGTCGAGGACGACCCGCGGCTGCGCCGGATCGCGGTCTTCGACGCGGCCGTGAACAACACCGATCGGAAGGGCGGCCACCTCCTGCCGACGAGCGACGGCCACATCTTCGGCGTCGACCACGGGGTGACCTTCTCGACCGTACCGAAGCTCCGGACCGTCCTCTGGGGATGGCGCGGCCGGCCCTTCGCGGCCGACGAGCTCGAGGGCCTGACCCGGCTCGCCGACGCGCTTCGCGGCGACGTCGCCCGCGATCTGGCAGGGCTGCTGTCGCGGGGCGAGATCGCGGCCATGCGGCGGCGGGTCGACGCGCTCCTCGAGACGCGGCGCTTTCCCCTCCCCCGCCCCGACTGGCCGGCGATCCCGTGGCCACCGTTCTGAGCGACGGCCTTGAGGTCAGCCAGCTTCCGGCGGCCGGATGCGCCGCCGCGTCTGAACCTCGACCCGGCTGTCGGGCTGCTCCTGGGCGGGATGCTCGACAAGCGCGATGAGCCGGCTCGCCATGAACCGGCCTGTCCGGACGGGCGTCCCGCCGCGGGTCAGTTCGCTGACCTCGACCACGCCGCGAGCGGTCGTGATCTCGAGCCGGCGGCCGTTCTTCGTCGCCACGATGTCGAACGTCTGGACGCCCTGGCCCGTGTCCACCACGACCTCGACCCGATCGCCTCGCATGGCGGCACGGTAGCACTGCCGGCGTCACGGGCGCGGGGTGGCCATGGCCGCGAGGTTCAACCCGGCCGCAGCCCCGTCGTGAGGATTGACTGCCACGGCATGCTCCCGAACCCCGATCGCGCCGGGAACGGTAGGCTGCCCTTGAACCGATTCGGAGATCTCCGAGGTCCAGGGCGGAGGTCTCCGACGCCATTGGCCCGAGCAACCGTTGGCCCGAGGAGGTGGGCGTGCGACGCTGGAACGGCTGGATCGAAGAAGGTTCCCAGCCGCCGCACGTCGCGGCGGAGGCGAAGCGGCTGCTCGAGGCCGAGATCGGGCCCGGTCGGCCGACTGCGGACGCGAGGCTGGAGGACGTCATCGCCGCGCTTCCGGCCGGCCGACTGGCGGACGACGACGGCGGTCGGCTCTCCCTCGATCCCGCCGACCGGATCCGTCACGCCCGCGGCCAGAGCCTGCCCGACTGGATCGCCACGCGGAGCGGTCGGCTCGGGCGCGTGCCCGACGCCGTTGCCCGGCCTGCCGACGCCACGGCCGTTCGGGAGCTGTTCGCCCTTGCCCGCACGCGCGGCGCCGTCCTGATCCCGTACGGCGGTGGGACGTCCGTCGTTGGCGGCGTCAGCCCGGATCGCGACGACGATCGACCCGCGATCACCGTCGCGCTGGACGCCCTGGCCGGCCTGCGCGAGCTCGACGAACGGAGCGGCCTCGCGACCTTCGGCGCGGGCACGCTCGGGCCGGACCTCGAGGCGGCGCTCGCGCCGCACGGGCTGACGCTGGGCCACTTCCCCCAGTCGTGGGAAGGCTCGACAGTCGGCGGCTGGGTCGCGGCGCGCTCGGCCGGCCAGCAGTCGATCGGGTTCGGGCGGATCGAGGCGCTCCTCGCCGGAGGCCACGTCGAGGCCCCTGCCGGAACCCTGGACCTCCCGTCGCACCCGGCGTCGGCGGCCGGTCCGGACCTCCGCCAGCTCGTCCTCGGCTCGGAGGGCCGGTTCGGGATCCTGACCGATGCCATCCTTCGCGTGGTGCCCAAACCGCCGGTCGAGGCCGTCCCGTCATGGTTCCTGCCCGATTGGCCGCGCGCGCTCGAGGCCGCCCACGAGATCGGCCGGGCCGGGCTGCCGTTGTCGATGGTCCGGCTCTCGACACCGCTCGAGACTGCCACCTTCCTCGCCCTCGCCGGCGGCGGCCGCCGCGTCCGGGCGCTCCGGGCGTACCTCGGGTTCCGCAGAATCGGGCCGGAGCCGTGTCTCCTGCTCGTCGCCGCGAGCGGTCGCGAGAAGTTCGTCGAGCTCGCCGTCCGCGAGGTCGGCTCGATCGTCCGGCGTCACGGCGGGACCGGCGTCGGCGGTTCGCTCGGGAGGGAGTGGCTTCGCAGCCGGTTCCGGACGCCGGACCTGCGCGACTCGCTGTGGGATCTCGGCTACGCGATCGATACGCTCGAGACCGCGGTCGACTGGCGGCGGCTGCCGGATCTCGCCGCGGCGGTCGGACGGGCGCTCCGCCACGGCCTCGAGGCCGGCGGGACCGGCGAGCGGGTCCACGCCTTCAGCCACCTCTCCCACGTCTACCCGACCGGCTCGAGCCTCTACGCCACCTACGTCTTCCGGATCGCCGCCGACCCCGACGAGACCCTCGATCGCTGGCGGCAGCTGAAGACCGCGGCGAGCGACGTGATCGTCGAGCACGGCGGGACGATCAGCCACCAGCACGGCGTCGGGCGCGACCACCGGCCGTGGCTCGCCGCCGAGAAGGGCGAGCTCGGCCTGGCGGTCCTCGGCGACGTCGCCCGGCGTCTCGATCCGGACCGCCTGCTGAATCCCGGCGTCCTGCTCGGCGAGGAGGGGCAATGAGCGCCGACCAGGTCCTGGCCGTCGATGTCGGCACCCAGAGCGTCCGGGCGCTCGTCTTCGATCCGGGCGGGTCGCTCGTCGCCCATGCCCGGATCCCGATCGAGCCGTACGTCTCGCCGCAACCGGGCTGGGCCGAGCAGGACGCCGAGCTCTACTGGCGCTCGATCGGCGAGGCATGCGCGGCCCTGTGGGCCGGGGGCGTCGCCCGTCGTGACGCGATCGCGGGTGTCGCGCTCACGACCCAGCGCGGGACGATCGTCGTGACCGACGAGGCTGGCGTGCCGCTCCGGCCGGCGATGGTCTGGCTCGACCAGCGTCGGGCCGAGGGGGTCGCGCCGATCGGCGGCCTGAATGGCCTCGCGTTCCGCGCCCTCGGTGTCCGCCGGACCGTGGCCGCGTTCCAGGCCGACTGCGAGGCGAACTGGCTCAGAACGAACGAGCCGGCCGTCTGGCGGCGGATCCGTCGCTACCTGCTCCTGTCCGGCTTTCTGGCCCACCGCCTGACGGGACGGTTCGTCGACTCGGTCGGAAGCCAGGTCGGCTACCTCCCGTTCGACTACAAGCGCCTCGCCTGGGCGAAGAGCGGCGACTGGCGCTGGACAGCGGCGCCGATCGACCCGGCCTGGCTGCCGGAATTGGTCGAGCCGGGCGCGCGCCTCGGCGAGCTCACCGCCGCCGCCGCGGCGGTCGTCGGCCTGCCGGCCGGAACGCCCGTGATCGCCGCCGCGGCCGACAAGGCCTGCGAGGTGCTGGGTTCGGGCGCCCTGGAGCCGCACATCGGATCGCTGTCGTACGGCACGACCGCAACGATCAACACCACCCAGCGGCGCTACGTCGAGTCGGTGCCACTGGTCCCGCCATATCCGGCCGCGGTCCCCGGGGCGTACAGCCTCGAGGTCCAGGTCTACCGCGGCTACTGGCTCGTCGACTGGTTCAAGCGCCAGTTCGGTGCGGCCGAGGTGGCCCAGGCGGACGCCCTCGGGATCGCCGCCGAGGCGCTGTTCGACGACCTCGTCCGGGCGACCGAGCCCGGCTCGATGGGCCTGATGCTCCAGCCGACCTGGACACCAGGCGTGCGGATCCCGGGACCCGAGGCGAAGGGCGCGATGATCGGCTTCGGCGACGTCCACACCCGGGCTCATCTCTACCGGGCGATCCTCGAGGGCCTCGCCTACGCCCTGCGCGAGGGCGGCGAGCGAGCCGCCGGCCGGGCGAAGGTGCCCCTGCGGGAGCTGCGCGTATCGGGCGGCGGCGCCCAGTCGCCGGCCGCCATTCAGCTGACGGCCGACATCTTCGGGCTGCCGACGGGCGTTCCCCACACCTACGAGACGTCCGGGCTCGGTGCCGCGATCGACGCGGCCGTCGGGCTGGGCCTGCATCCGTCGATCGACGCGGCGGTCGGCGCGATGACAAGACTGACCCGGACGATCGAGCCGGACCCCGAGCGCCAGCGCCTCTACGACCAGCTCTACCGACGCGTGTACCGGAAGATGTACGACCGCCTGAAGCCGCTGTACGAGGACATCATGCAGATCACCGGCTACCCGCCGAGCTGACGACGCCGACAAGCTGCGCCCGCTCCACCCAGCGGACGCCGTCCGCCACGTGAATGCCTTCGCCATTGACGAAGGTCTGGTCCTCGGTGGACCAGTTCTCGACGAGCGGTTTCGGCTCTGCGCATTGCGGTGGTGACGACCTCAGCAAGGCCTCGCTCAGCCACACAGTGTCATCGGCCTCCTTCAGCAGGATGCCGTTCACCAGCAACGGCCCGACGCCCGCGTTGGCCAGGGCCTCGGTGACGCTTTGACCCGGGCCGTCGACCATGCCGAAGGCTCCCAGCTTCAGCGTGGCGGTGGCCTGCCCACTGGGAGCGGGCGAGGTCCACGTCGGACTCGGCACAGCGCCAGTCACGGCGCTCGGCGTAGGACCCGCCGGGCCAGCTCCACAGGCGGCTGTCGCAGCCGCGATCAGGGTGATGACCACGATCCGCAGGTGACTTGGACCCATCTGAATGCTCCCCAACGTCCAGGACGCGGAGTCCAACTTCGGGGGAAGGACTCGACTCGCGAACGCCCATTTGGTTGTTGGGCAGATCCACGGCTATTGGTCAGGACGCGACTGCAATGGGTCTGTTACCGGTCGTCGGCGGCCCCGCGATCCCCTTCGGAGGATGACGTCGACTCACGGGCGTTCCCCATACCCACGAGACGTCCGAGCTCGGCGCGGCGATCGACGCGGCGGTCGGGCTGGGGCTCGAGCTGATCACCGGCCCCGGCGGCGCCATCCCGTCCCGGACCACCGGGACGGACGAACGGCCTTCGTCAGGGCGGCGAGATCAATCCGTCGGCCGACGGCGACAGCGTGCGACAACCACGTCGATACCCCAGACGCAGCGGGATCAACAGCAGCGGAACGAGGAGCGGCAGGGTCAGCGCGCTCCCGCCATACGACCTCAGCATCGAGAACATCATCACGACGAGCGGGATCGCGAGTGGAGCGAGGAATCCCGCGGCAAGCAGCCACCAACCCGTCCGCCCGACGTTCGACCGCCCGACGACGTACCCGGGCAGCCAGCCGCCGAAGAAGATCGGGTACGGCAGAAGAACGATCAGGAGCGTCGGGATGAAGATGACAGCCGTGAGAATCGAGTCGTCCACGCTGTCGGCCAGCGCACGGAGGCCGATCGCAAGGGGAAACGGAGCCAGAAGGGCAGCGATCGACGCCAATCCGATGGCGAATGGCCCCGCGAGCCGATGACTGGCCGTCCAGTCAGCCGCCTTGATCAGTCGTCGGTTGTCAGCGAGGCGCGGCACGGTGAGCTCCGGTCCATCTTGTCGAGAGTCGCCGACAGCCGCTCGGCGGGTGGAAGGCCGCGGACTGGACCTTGCGGCGCTTGCTGGAAGGACGCCGGAACCGCGTCGACGTGACGGCAGGCCTACCGCCGATCACAGCGAGCGGGGGCTTGCCGGGCTCAGGGCCGCTCGTAGACGACGACCTGCCAGAAGAGGGTCGTCCGCTCGAATTGTGGTGCGAACCCGGCCGCCCGGGCGATCGCGTCGACGTCGGCGGTCCGGTGGACCCATGTCCGGAACCGTCGGCGCAGCAGGCGGGACACCATGTTCAGCATCCGGCTCGCTGCCCGAATCCAGCGCGTGTCGCGCGGATAGACGAGCCCGTACCGTCGCCGGGCGCGGCCGACCGACAGGCGCACCAGCGCCTCCATGTCCGGGTAGCAGCAGACGACGCGATCGAGGGCGACGAGGTCGGCCGGCTCGATCGTCCGCGCCACCTCGACGAAGTCGCCGAGCGCGTACGCGACCCGATCGCCGACGCCCTGGCGGGCGGCCTCGCCGCGAGCGACGGCCTGGTACGCCGGCGAGCCGTCGACGTCGGTAGCGCTCGACGCGCCGGCTCGCAGCAATTCGAGATGGACCGCCCCGACCCCGGCCCCGATGTCGAGGACGGACAGGCCATCAACGCCGTCCGACGCCCCGCCGGTCAGGCCCTCGATGAGCCAGCCCGTGGTCCGGTCGGGCCCGCGCCGGCGGTAGAGCGCCAGATCCCGGCGCGCCTGGCGCTCACCGAACTCATTGCCGACCGCGCAGGCGCAGGCACAGCCCGGAGCGCAGGCCGGCGAGCGCTCATCGAACCGCCCACGCCGATCCGCGTCCGGTGCGTCAGCCCGACTGCGTTCGTCGCGCATGAGTGCGTCAGCTCATGGCGGCCGCGAGCACCGCAGCGAGCGGCCTCGGATGGCCGTGAGCGAGGAGCGCAGCGGCTAACGCCGCGATGGCGTGCTCAGCCGCGACAGCCGGAACAGCGACGGCCGGAACAGCGTTCGTTGCGGATGGGCGAGGCTGGCAAGGCGCCGCCGAGGACCGCAGCGAGCGACCTCGGATGGTCGTGAGCGAGGCCCGCAGGCGGCAACGCCGCCAGCGTCGTCCAGCCGCGACAGCCGGAAGTCTTGCCACGATTCCTAGGCGCGGACTTCCTGTCGCATGAAGCGGACATACGCGATCGCGAACATGACGACCATGATCGCGAGCAGCGTCGCGATCTGCGGCCAGACGATGATGAAGCTCTGGTCGATCGACAGAACCGACCCGATCTGCTGCGAGACCTGGACGTTCTGGCCGATCGTGGGTGGCGTCGCCGCGTATGTCGCGGTGGGGTTCAGCAGCACCCGCGAGATCTCGTTGTAAAGGGTCGTCGGCAACAGGCGCAGGATGAACGTGTTCGTCTGGATGGCGCTCAGGTTGTCGGCGGTCAGCGCGTTCGTGGTCGGGACGAGGAAGGCGAGCAGGAACCGGACCAGGAACTGGCCGAAGACAGCGACGACGAGCCACACCCCGAAGCCGACGAGGGCCGAGGTGGACGCGCGCCGGAAGAGGATCGACAGCAACAGGCCGAACGACAGCCACAGTCCGACGTACAGCACGGTCACCGCGAACCAGACGATCAGACGCAGCACCTCCGACGCGGTCGGCGCGATCCCCAACCGGAGGATGCCGAACGCGCAGATGACCCCGACGACGACCGCGAGCACGAACGCGATGATCGCGAGCCCGGCGGCGAACTTGCCGTTGATCACGTCGTCGCGATGGATGGGCTGCGACAGGAGCCGCGGCAACGTCCCCTGGGCACGTTCGCCGTTGATCGCGTCGAACGCGAACGCCAGCCCGAGCAACGGCGCAGCAAGGGTGATGAACGACTGGACGGTGACGTCGATGTTGAAGATCGAGACGTCGCTCGGGCCGATGATGAACAGGCCGACGAACAGCCCCGAGATGCCCGGCGGCAGCTGCGAGGCCAGGTTCCGGATCTGCTCGGTGGCGAGAAAGATCGGGATCCCGCCGGCCATGCCCAGGATGGCGAGCAGGACGAAGAACCGCGCGGACAGGAGATGGTCCGCGAACTCCTTGCCGGCCACCACCATCCAGCCGGCGTGCGGGACGGACCGTTCGCGGCGCGACGGGATCGCCCCGTCATCGCGGCGCGGGCGGCGGACGACCTCCGGCGCGCGGGCGTCGGGCAAGGGATCGGCGACTCCGGGCGCGGACGGGAGCGGCGTGCTGTCGGCGGTCATCGGACGTCCCTCGCGTGGCCGTGGGCAGCCCGTTCGACCGCGCGCCGGTAGATCTCTTCGAGCGATGGAGCGACGGACCGAACCGAGGTCAGGTCGAGACCGGTCGACGCGGCGGCGGCAAGGATCGAGCGCCGGACGCGCGTCTCGTCGGCGGCCGGCTTCACCTCGATCGACCACGCCGGGTTGCCGCGCCGCGGGGCCGTCAGGCCGCTGACCGACGGGATCGCGCCGAGGACCTCGCGAACGCGCGCGACCTCGGCGTCATCATTCGTCTGGACCTCGGCCTCGACATGGGCGATGTCCTCGCCGAAGCGGTGGGCGAGGTCGCCCATCGTCCCCTGCCCGATCAACCGGCCTGCGGCGAAGATCCCGATCCGATCGCAGACCGACTGGACCTGGTTCAGCAGATGGCTCGACAGGAGGATCGCCATCTGGCGCTCCTCGACGAGCGAGCGGAGGAGGTCGAGGATCTCGGTCACGCCGAGCGGGTCGATCGCGGTTGTCGGCTCGTCGAGGATCAGAACATCCGGATCCTTGATCAGCGCGTCGGCGATGCCGAGCCGCTGGAGCATGCCCCGGGAGTATTGCTCGGTCTGGTCGTCGGCACGATGGGCCAGCCCGACCTGCTCGAGGGCCTCGTCGATCGCCGCCTCTGCCTCGGCGCGCGGGATCCGGTTGAGGCGAGCGGTGTAGCGGAGGTTGTCACGGCCGCTCAGGTCGGCATAGAACCCGACCGCGTCGGGCAGGTAGCCGACTCGCCGCTTGACCTCGAGCGGCCTGCGGGCCGGGTCCAGCCCGACGACGCGCGCCTGGCCCTCCGTCGGCTCGGTCAGCCCGAGGAGCATCAGGATCGTCGTCGTCTTGCCGGCCCCGTTCTGGCCGAGCAGGCCGAAGATCTCGCCGGCCTGGACCTCGAGATCGAGGTGGTCGACGGCGATCAGGTCACCGTAGGCCTTGGTCAGGCCGCGCGTCCGGATCGGGGCACGCGGCCGATCGTCACCCTCGACCCGCGGCCGGCTGGTCGTCGCCTTCGGGTCGGCGTCCGACCCGACGCGCTGCCGGCCGACCTTCTTGCGGGTCGGCCGGGTCGACGGGGCCGTCATCGACGCCCGTAGGTCCGGAAGACGTAGAACAGCGCGAGGACGATCGCGACGATCACGCCGATCCCGACCAGGGCCCACAGGGGCGAGGTCTCGACCGTGAACCGGATGTCGGCGCTGGCCTTCGCCGCGGCGCTCGTTCCCGCCGCCGCGCTCGACGCGTTGAACGACACGACATAGTCGCCGGCCACGGCATCCGCCGAGGGGACGATCGTCGCGGTGATGGTGCCCGGCGCAGTACCGGCAGGGACCGAGATCGGGTCCTTCGGGTCGAACGTGACCGTCCAGCCGGTCGGCGGCGACGCGGTGACCGCCACCCCGTCGAGCGTCGCGGTCCCGGTGTTCTGGATCTCGAGCGTCACCTTTGACTCGGATCCGGCAGACCCGTGAGCCGACAGCAGATCGTTCGGGGTTGACATCGTCATGGTGAACGAGCCGGTGATGTCGACGCCGAGCTTGCCGGTGATCGTCTTCGTCCCCGCCGTGGCGGTCACGTTGAGGTCGGTGTGACCGGCCGGCGCGCCGACCGGTGGGGTCGCCGTGACCGTGATCGACGTCGAGCTACCGGCCTTGACGAGAATGCTCGCGGCATTCGCCTGGGACAGCTTCGTCGAGATCGTCCAGCCGGCCGGGCCGGTGGCGGTCGCCGAGACGGTCTGGTCCTCGGCCGACCCGTTCTGGAGGGTCAGATCGAAGGTGAACGGCGAGTCGCTCGAGCCGGTCAGGGTCCCTGACGATGTCGTGAGCGTGATGTCACCGGCGACGGCGGCATCGACGCCGATCGTGATCGTCAGGCTGGTGTGCTGAGAGCCCTGCCGCGCGTCGACGGTCAACGTCGCCTTCGTCGCGGTCGCGTCCGCCGGGACATCGACGTCGAGCCGGGCGGCTCCGGGCTTGCCGGGCGCGGCGGTAACGCCGTTGACGACGAAGCCGCCGCCGTGAAGCGTCGCCTTCCAACCGGTCGGCGCTCCGGAGACGGCCAGGGCGACCGTGCCGGACTCGGGAGCCGTGACGGTCAGGTCGAAGCTCGCCTTCGAGCCGGGCGCGACGGAGATCGACGGGTACGGTGTCGTCACCGCGAGTGAATCGGCGGCCGTCACGGCGGGCACGAGCCCCACCATGAGGACGGCTGCAGCAGCAAGGGCGATCACGGGCCGTCGGGCACGCGCGATCAGGGACGTCGGCAAGGGACCCCTCCGTCAGTCGGTTTGCATCGGACCGACGGAGTCTGCCAACTGAATGCGGTTCACGCAACTTCGGTTCGATTCGACGTAGGTTGACATTTCGCAACCGAAGGCGTCCAGGAGCGCGGCGTTGGCAACCGGGGGGCCCGCGAAGAGCGACCATGAACGACTCAGGAGGACATCGCTGTGACCGCGTTCGATATCGAGCGGGCCCGCGCCGAGACACCGGGTGTCGTGAACGTGATCCACCTGAACAACGCCGGCTCGGCCCTGATGCCGGCGGTCGTCGTCGAGCGGATGGTCGAGTACCTCGGTCGGGAAGCTGCCGTGGGCGGCTACGAGGCCGAGGCGGAGGCATCGACGGACGTCGCGGGCGTCTACGGCTCGATCGCAACCCTCATCGGCGCCGCCCCCGACGAGATCGCCATCTGCGAGAACGCGACCCGGGCCTGGGACATGGCGTTCTAC